>JALHUO010000112.1 GCA_022866545.1 Dehalococcoidia bacterium
AAGCTATGACCGGGAGGGCCGGAACAGAAGTTGCCACCCTTGCCGGCGGCTGCTTCTGGTGCCTGGAAGCAATCTTTAAGGAGGTGGATGGGGTTGAGGATGTGGTTTCCGGCTACACTGGCGGCACCACCGTCAATCCGACCTACCAGGAGGTTTGTACCAATACCACCGGCCACGCCGAGGCGGTTCAGTTGACCTTCAATCCTGGCAAGATTTCCTATCGGGAAATCCTGCAGATCTTCTTCTCCGTCCACGACCCGACGACATTGAACCGGCAGAACGAGGATGTGGGCACGCAGTACCGCTCTGTCATTTTCTATCACAATGACGGGCAGAGAGCCATTGCAGAAGCGCTCATTAGAGAACTCAATGAGGCTCACCTGTGGAAGAAACCCATCGTGACGCAAGTTGTGCCGCTGGACAAATTCTATCCTGCAGAGGACTACCACCGGGAATACTCTTCACGACATCCGGACCAATCATACTGCCGGACGGTGATCTCGCCCAAGGTCAACAGGTTCCGAAAGCAGTGGACGAAGCGCCTTAAGAAGTAGGCAAGAAATGGCGCGTTGTCAAGTCGTCCTTTGTTAGACTCCCTGGTATCTCACAGCGCAACAGATTCGACCGTCAGTCTATTTTGCGACGGCGGAAATAGGCCACCACGTAGCCGTATGCCCGATCTATCCAGGGGCGCTGAAAGTCGCTGAATAGCAGTTCGCTGGCTTCAATCTGCGGCACCTTGCGCACCTCCTTGATGCGTCGCAAGAAAAACAGCGCCACGGCCAGGCGGGCCGCTCCTGAAACTGCAAAGATCGAGAGGAAAGAACTCCCCATAATAGGTGGCAAGAGTGGCGTCACAATACCGCCGACCAGAGCCCCTACGCTGGCACCGAGGTATATCAGCGAGTTGTAAAGAGCTATGTAACGCGTCCTGTTCTGCGGGGGAGCCGCATCGAAGATAAAGACGCCGCTGGAAAGCTGGAAGCCCGCCCAGGCGAACCCGGAAAATATCTGCATGATGGCAAGCCACCATAGACTGTGGCTTGGCAGCCACCCGAGTGGCACAAACGGAACAAAAAGGGAGGTGATTTTCAACACCTTGATACTTCCCGCCCTATCGATCCGTTTGCCCCACCATGTCATAAAGCCAACGGCCGCCAGGCCCGTCACGGAGTTGAGGGCAGTATAGACGATGTAGCTGAGATTAAGTTCTTTCAGCATATATGGAGAGAAAAACGGTCCCGCGACAGTCGCTGCGAAAGTCATCAAGGCGCAGAGCATTATGAACATACCGATGTTGGTGGAGAACAGGCCCCGGGCTATTTTCAGCGTGCTTTCTTGGCTCCGCTTTTCGGTTGCCGGGCTCAATGGTTCGTACATCCGTGATAAAAAGTAGAGCGAGACCAGCCGTGATGCCATTGCCCCGATGAATATGATGGTGAAAGCCAGGTCGGTATTGCCCGTGAGCAATTGTAAGATGCCCCCAGCGGCATAGCTGAATGCCATGGAGACAAAGGCGGTAATGCGGTTACGCAGGCCGAAGTAGCGACCACGCATCTTCGTCGGCACCAGGTCCGCCATCATGCTTCCCCATGCGGGGTTCACGGCAGAATCAAAAGCGGTAGTCAAAGTCATGAACGCTATCAGCCACCAGACCTGGTGTGTCTGGAACAGATAGGGAATGAGGAGAGTCGGCAGCCACATCAAGGCGTGCATAAGGACCAGGGGTAGTATGAAACCCTTGCGACTTCCCATCCTCTCAGAAAGGGTCGGAGCTACGAACTGCGCCGCTGCCATGGTGAAATTGGGCACGCTGGTGAGCAAACCAATCTGCTGAGTGGTTGCTTTCATTGTCAACGCGTATGGCGTAATGTAGTTCTGCGTCAGCCCGAGCATTACGGAATAAGCCGAGCCATCGAAGATGCTGGTCCTCAGGCTCTTTTTGACCTGTCCCTCGCTCAACTTGGATGGAACGTCATGAGAACGGTGCAGAAAAGGTATATGAACCGGCATGGTATACCTGCTTTATGCGGGATGGCAACAGCACATGCATCCGGGATTTGGGTCACACGCAGGGCTCCCAAAGACAATCGGATCCGGGTTTCGCTCCAGCCAGGATCCCCGACGTGTCCCCCACTTGAGCCACCAGACAAACACAGACTGTGAGAACTTGTATATGCAAGCAACCATCAATCAGTTCATCTTGGTTGCCAGGAACTAGCCTGTCGCCATCGTCGCTATGATATGTCTTTGTCGGTCAGTTGTCAATTGGTCGAACAAAGTAACGTTTTGTGACCCCTTGACTCCATAGTATGGCTGGGATGCCCTACGAAAAGATGGTTTGGAAGTGCGGGGGGGGGGGGTGATATACTGTAGATTACAAGACGCAATTTCCTGGAAGAACTAAATTGCTATGAGTTGACGGAACATGCGATACAACCCACAATTCTAGCGAACTAGATTATCATATGCACAAGATAGCGGCCGTCTTCTCGCGTTTCTATGCGCGAACGACCTCCCGGGGAAGGGGGATGATGCTTCTCCTTGCCGTTACTCTCATCCTCGCTATCGCCAGTGGAGAAGGTGTTCTGTATAGTGTGAGCTATTTCCTGACGCTGGTAATAGTCGGTAGCTATGTTTATCTCTGGCCAAGGCTGAGGCATCTGGATATACGGATACAAAGCAAATCCCATGTAGTGCAAGTAGGAGACATGCTCAAAGTGCATGTTTATTTGCGCAATGACTCCCGTCTGGGAACCGGTTGGGTGGAAATCATGCTAACGAGTGACATGCCCGGTAGTGTCCTGGGCATAGCTACAGCAGTTTCAGCTAGGGGACAAGAGCGGCTGGAAATACATGCATTGTGCCATGCCCGTGGTGTTTACACCATAGGCCCACTGCTGGCACGTACCAGCGACCCCCTAGGTCTATTTCGCGTGAAGATAACGCGGGGCAACCCAGTCAAAGTGATGGTGCAGCCACCTGTCGTTGCGTTGCCCTATTTCCGCCTTCCATTGCCAGAGCGGTTGGGGGAGGAAAGTCTGCAGTATCGCTCTCCGACTCGCACTCCTCAGGTAGCTACAGTTCGCGAATATATCCATGGCGATACCCTGAATCAGATCCACTGGCTATCCACGGCAAAGAATGGCCAACTGATGTCCAAGGAGTTTGACTCCGGATGGGGTGGTGACGTATGGGTTGTCCTAGACCTAGAGCGGAGAATTCACCGCAGTCAGGGAACGGATAGAACGGATGAATGTGCTGCTGCTATTGCCGCATCACTGACTCATCTTATTCTCAGAGAGGAGCACTCGATGGGCTTGATAGCATATGGCGATCGTGAATATCTGCTGCCATTGGGGGGTGGCGCCAAACAGATGTCCAGGGTCCTGGAGACGATCACCTTGTCCAAGACTGAAGGGGATAGCCCTTTGGCCAAAGTGCTTATGCGAAACTCGGGGCAGTTTGGCACGTCAGTCTCCCTTCTTGTCGTTACTTCATCCACTGCCACCGAGTGGATATCGATACTACGAGAATTGAGATGCCGTAGTCTCAATATTGCGGTGGTGTTTGTGGACCCTGCGAGCTTCGGGGGGGAACGATCTCCTGATCAAGCTGTAATGGAGCTTGTGGGTGCTGGAATTCCCGCGTACGTAGTACATAAAGGCGATGCCCTTCCCTATGCACTTTCCCGACCGATAACCCCGGATGACCTGCTCATCTTCAAACAGCATGGCAAGCCCGAACAGACACGGACTTGCCAAGTATCATGGAATAGAGATACGTCGCCGGAAGCAACAACAACAAGGAGGGCTTCATGCTAGTGTTGAGGCATCTCAAGATGGGCACATATTGGATGGCCAAGCGCATCGACAGCCTTGTGTGCCAGATACTGAAGGGCCCTTCGGAAGGGTGGACAACCTTCATACTTCTATTGCTCTCTGTGATGGTGGCAGTCTGGTCGGTAGGAAGGGCGCAGTGGGCACCGGCACCGGGGTTGTACTGCTTGGCGCTGTGTGGTGTGGTGCTGGGTCTCTTGCTGGCGAAGATGCGCTTTAATGGGGGGTTACTAGCCATCAGCGGCTTGTTCGTTGGTACTTGTCTTAGCTTTTATCAACTTACCAATCTGGTTGGAGGTCCTACAAGCCTAGACCGGCATGTAGAGGCCGGAAAGCGTCTCTTTACCTGGGGCCAGACCTTCGCAGGCGGTCATGTGAGCCCAGAGGTATTGATCATCAGCTTCTTTCTTCTATTTGCCTCTTGGCTGGTGGGGTTCATTTGTTCCTGGTCGTTTTTCCGCAAGCAAAACATATGGGGCGCAGTGGTTCCCAGCGGATTTATCATGGTTGTCAGCCTCGCAATGTTTTCGACCGGAGCGCAGAGGCTTCTGTTCTACCTGTACCTGTTTGTCGTCTGTCTTCTAGTGGCGCGTCTGTTCGTTCTGCAGCGAGACCATGACTGGAAACAAAGAGGTGTCCAACGGCGCCACCTAGATTGGGTGCTTCAGCCCGAGGCCTTCAGGTTCGCTCTGGTGATTGTGATAGTCACTTCCTTGATCCCGACGCCATCAATAAGGGTGATTCCGATCGCAGCAGCATGGGACAAAATCAGCTCGCCAGTGAGAGTTATAAGGGAAGCGTTTACCGGGGTCATTCATGAAGGGCCTGATGAAGACCCAGTCGTCCCTCATTTCTTCGGGCGTACCAGCCCTTTTGGAGCGAACACGACCTTGGGAGAGGAGCCTGTTCTCATAGTAAGAGCACCTTCCGCCATCTATTTGCGCGCCAGGAGCTATGATGTGTATACGCACGAAGGATGGAGGGCTAGCTATACACAGATGATATCTCCTGAACTGAGTGCCCAGGTGGAGATGGAGCCAGGGTCCCAGAAATCACGGCAGGCTGACGTGAGTGTCAAGGTGCTGTTCTCTTTGACCGCAGGGGAAGTCGTATATCTGGCCGGCTATCCCATCGACATGTCAATTGACTATCAGCTAGAACTCCTGAAACCTTCTCGTTACGACATATCAATGCCGGAGAGCGAGACAGAACTAGCGCAGGAAGCCGAAGGTCTCCCAGTCGACCTGCGAGAGGTGTTTTTGCGGCTATGGGAAATGAGCCAGGCCTCTTCCCATGAACTAACGGAGTCGGACATCAGATCCGCTCTGCCGGAGGATGCGCGGGTCATTTCCTGCGAATTCGGCACGGAAGGACTTGAGAATATTACGGTGGAGCGGCGCGTCCCAATCCCGCCGGATGTGGTCTCTGTGCGCACTGCTGGTCCTGTTTCCGCCGGTGACTCGTACCAGACTGTTGTCAGTCTGTCGACAGCGACCAAAAGCGATTTGCTGGCGGCAGGTACTGGCTACCCTGGCTGGATCCTGGACAGATACCTGCAGCTCCCCGACACTATGCCCTCGCGCGTTATAGACCTTGCACAGGAACTGACGAAGGATGTTGGGACCCCTTATGAGAAGGCTATAGCAGTTCGCGACTATCTTCGCACACTAAAGTATACGCCGGATGTGGAAGCGCCGCCTGATGGCGCTGACGGTGTTGATTACTTCCTTTTTGCGGCAAAAAAGGGATACTGCCAATACTTTGCCTCTGCTATGACCGTGCTATTACGTGTCTCCGGTGTGCCGTCTCGTATGGTAGCAGGGTATGGCCCGGGCGAACCGATGGAGCAGTACGAGCCTGTGGGGCAAGATTTGCGGGATACGTTTGTTGTACGAAATAGCCACAGCTGGAGTGAAGTGTTTTTCCCGGGATATGGGTGGATACCCTTTGAGCCCACCCCTGGTTACTCTCCAATTACTGGTGGGGAAGTTAACGTTCCGCCCCAAGACGCGGAAGGTACTGATGATCCTATTATAATCGAGCCAGATAGTACGGAGACAGACAGTCCCTGGAGTGTTAGGCTAATGGGAGTATCTCTAGGGTTGGCATTGTTTGGTGCAATCATGTGGCTGGCATGGAGACGCCTACTGGGACAAGTACTGGAGCCGCGAGCAGCATACGCCAGAATAGGCTACCTCGCAGCATTATGCGGCATGGGACCGAGAGAAAACCTGACGCCTCAAGAATACGGACGTAAACTGGTAGCCGCGGTGCCCGAGATGGCAGCAGCCATGGATCGAATAATATATGTCTATGTGCGTGCATCGTACAGTAATCATGATTTGAGCAGCGAAGACAGGTCCAATGTCGCAAGAGCCTGGCCGCGGGTGCGCAATCATCTGCTACAGCACGCCCTGCATAGAGCCATGCCATTGAGATTCTACGGGAGACGGTCGAAATCCTGAACAGCATACTATATGAGTCGCATGTGATTCAGGCTGCCTATCTATTCCTCTGAATTCCCTCTTGATATCACCCGTCTTTGGAGCCATCAGCACCAGCGGAATCCCGTGTTACTTTGGTCTTTTCGTAGTCAAGAGGTCGTGGCAGACATGCATGAAATAGGCAGCAATGACATAGGGTCTGCCCGAGTTCAGTGCGGATCTGTCTCCTTGTGCTAGTCTCGGCCGTGGGCGACCCAATCGTCGGCTCGAGCATAGGGAACAGCGACGTGCTCTACCACATCTTCAACAATTTGACACCCATCCACACCATTCACACGAGCTGCGGGGGCTGCAATCACACGGTGCCCCATCACCACCACCGCCAGTTCCTTCACATCGTCCGGTATCACATAGTCCCGTCCTCTCAGTAACGCCAACGCCTGAGAAGAGCGGAACAAATCCAAAGATGCCCGAGGCGAGGCACCCAGCATGACATTGTCATGTTTTCGTGTGGCATAGACCAGCGTCACCATATACCGCTGAACACGATGCTGTACGAAGATCCCTTTAACAACTTCCTGTGCTTCCCTCACGTCATCTGCACTGGCAACAACACCAAGGCTCTCAATTGGATGTTGTATACGCTGGCCGTCTATGACGGACATCTCATCCTCGAAGGACGGGTAGCCCAGCTGTATCCGCATCATAAAGCGGTCGAGCTGTGCCTCCGGCAAAGGAAAAACGCCCCCGTGCTCAATGGGATTCTCGGTGGCAATTAGCATGAAAGGACGGGTGATATTATGCGTTATTCCATCAACTGTCACCTGCCGCTCCGCCAGTGCTTCCAGAAGAGCTGACTGGGTCTTGGGAGAAGCCCTGTTGATCTCGTCTGCCAGCACGATTTGCCCCAGGATAGGGCCCGGACGAAACACGAACTCACCGGTCTGCTGATTGAAAACAGACACGCCCGTGATATCGCTGGGAAGCATATCCGGTGTGAGCTGTATCCGTTTGAACGCGCAGTCTATCGACTGTGCCAGGCTTCTGCCCAGCATGGTCTTACCCACTCCGGGTATGTCCTTTATGAGAATGTGCCCCTGGCTTAAGAGCGCAGTGACTGCCAGTTCTATTGCCCAATCTTTGCCAATGATGACTTTCTTTACGTTGTCAATGATTCTCTTGGCGACATCCCGTGCCTGAGATTGCTCCATTTGAGGCCTTTGTTGCTCCTCCTATGATTTGATATTCTCCGTCACTTCGGCCATGGCATAACCGCCTGGGTGCTGGCGTTTCCCCATTATGCCATAGCTGACTCAGAATATCCAAACAGGCTAGTCAAAATGGCAAAGTGAGAGAAGGCGCATAAGCACGTGTCGTGTCTTAACCCAAGGCATCGAATACATGCAATTTCTAAGGCGTAACAATGTAGCGGAGAGTTCACTTGAAATCTCCGGGGGCTCGGAGCCAACAATAGGGCGTTTTGTTGCCTCACCATACAAACCGACAGTTCGCGCGATTATCCATAGTTCATTCTCGAGGGAAGTTGAGCGCTTGCTTATCCACGAGAGGCCCCATATCACATGTAGGATGGAGGTGATAGTAATTTGAAGAATTACGAATGTGTCGAAGTTAAGCATCATAAGGATGCCGGGAAGAAGATTGAGGAATACGAAAGGAATGACTGGCATCTCCACACTTATCAAACGGCTGGCATGGGTGCAGGCCCAATGTCATATATCGTTAATCATTACTTGCTGTTTGAAAGGGATAAGTGAGCCAGGCGTGGCCAACAGAACAGTGAGAAGCTCTGAAGCTGACAAAATAACGGATTGTTGCTCCACAACTCAACGGTATACGGTCGATATCGCACAAGGGAGGCTCTTGACAGCCTGCTGTTCAGTGGTATCATAGTGCTTTGAACCTGCGCAGGAGTGAATCCATGGTAATCGTGAACACCGAGAGTTTTGCGGAGACCCTCGACGCTGTAAATGATGCGTTCTTCCACCAACGACGCTTGACCAAGCCCAATCGTAAAGAGCTAGCCAGGTGGATAACAGAGAGGCGTGGCAAATCAGGTTCGTACGCTGGGATGTTCGCGCCAACCGGCATAGACCTACATAATGGTGTCAGGGTGTACACCGGAGAGATAGTCGGGTCCGGCGCGGCGATAGGTCATGTTCTCGGCGAGGAGGCATGCCGGGCACTCATTCTTCTAGGTGTGCACGATAGCACGGTCAGGGAAGCACTAGAGCGAGCAACCGGCGGTATGCTACGTCGACTTAGGCAGACTGAGGACAGTGGCAAGGTGCATGGAATGTACTGCTGCGGGGTTTGCTCGGTGGCCTATTGGCGCAATGTTATGGTTGGCGGACTGGACAGAAACGAAGAGCGACTTACAGCAGGCATGGCAGCTTTGAGAGCTCACCGCATCGATGATGGCCACTGGAGGCGGTTTCCGTTCTATTACACGCTCTTGGCACTCAGTGAAATGAATCTCAAGTCAGCCCTGGATGAGATGCGATATGCTGCACCGCTGCTGGAGCGCTACGTGAGAAAGAGGATCCCGGATAGCAGATTTTCCAAACGAAGGCGTGTGATGTCCGAGCGAATCTTGGCCAAATGCTGATCTGCGGCCTCGAGCAAAGCAGGCTACAAAAGCCTGGGTTTTGTTACACATTAGCCCGAAATGTTGTCTGGATACGTACTCAGACATGTAGGTGTGCCCTAACTCTATGGCATGTCTTGGACACTGCAGCTTATTGCTAATTCCTTCACCAGTGACATAACAATTCCGTAAGGCTCACATACATGAAGAGACTAGGCATGTTGCCGATTGCAGCAGGCCTGATCAGCGGCATAGTGCGCGGTCCTTCACGTGCCTGTGCTCATCGCCTAGCTATTGCCAGCACCGCAAGGATTGTGTAGCGGAAGATTCATCGTGTATCTGCGTGGAGTCCCGAGCCAACAAAATGGCGGATTGTCACAATCTCTATTGGTGCGGTACAGGGCCACTACTGACAGGGATGATCCTCTCATGGTAGAGTAGCAGTACGTTTCATGATCTTTGATGACTGCTGTCTCCTGCCACCGGGCTTGAGGATGAACCACTCCGAGGCAGAAGTCGCTCGATCACGGATAGTGTTATGGATGTTGAGACGTTTGAGAATAATCCCAAGGCGCTCTACGACAGAGCTTTGCTTTTTCTAACTGAAGCTGAAGCCGAGAACAATCTGCTCATAGGCATATTATCCAGGCTGGCAGCTGAACATTCGGCTGACCCTCTTGAATCGTTCTTCTGGATGATTCACGATGGTCCCAGAATTTGTGGGGTTGGGATGTGGATGCGTCCGCACGACTTGGTATTGTCCCATCCCTTTCCTGCTGCCGCACTCGCGGCCTTGTCCGAATTACTTCTGCAAATGCGATTACCCTTGCCAGGAGTGCTTGGCCCGGCCTATGCCGCCCGCGAATTCGCTGCGAAGTGGACGGCGACAGGAACCCTAAAGGCTGATTTATGGCGACGCGAACGTATCTATCGCGTGCAGCGAGTTGAGTCCCTGCCATTGACTACAGGTCGTATGATCCGGGCAGAGGGGGAGCATCTTTCTGGACTGACTCCATGGACGGACGATTATCTTAGAGAGACGGGCGAAAACGATGAATCGTCAGCTATACTGAGTGCTGCCATTGCAGGCGGCAGGCTCTTCATCTGGTGGGACGGGAAACCTGTCTCAATGGCAGCATGGGCGAGACCCACTCCGGAGGGGGTCTGTGTCAATCTGGTCTACACTCCGTCGAAGGAACGACGCCGCGGGTATGCAACCGCGGTCGTGAGCACCCTCAGTACCATGCTGTTAGGGCAGGGGAAGTCCTTCTGTGCCCTGTACACCGATTTGTCCAACCCGACGTCAAACAGCATCTACCAACGAATCGGGTATACGCCGATTCTTGACTGCTATCACTATCGGTTTCTACACTGACACTACCATTCACTAGTGGCGACCTTCCTTTCAAGTTACAGCCGGAAAGGGGGATATTGAGATAGGTGAGTCTGTAACCTGCTGAACACGTCCCCCGCGAAAGCACCCTTCTCTGGCGCTTGAGGCATCTGAGGCCGATGTCGGCACCCTCACTCACCATTTCCCATTCATAGCTGCCGCAAGGATCTACTAGTTAGGATAGAAGGCAAACAGGCCCAGAAGAGTTATAATCTGGTGTTTCTGGCAGGCCATGGAAAATTCATCAGGAAAAGCTGCAAGCCCATTGCGAAATGTCTTTCACCGATTTGAACCGGGGGTATGGCTCGTTGCTGTCATTCAGTTCTTCACAACAATCGGTTTCTCGATTTGCATGCCGTTTCTATCCTTGTATCTTTATCAGGATAGAGGTCTTTCCATGACCATGGTCGGCACGATTCTCCTGGCCGGTGGGCTTTGTGCAGCCATTAGTCAGGCGCTTGGAGGAACGCTTTCAGACAGGTTCGGCCGGCGCCCAATTCTACTTATGGCTGTTTCAGTAAGTATCTTCTTGTATTCAGGACTAGCCGTTCTTATCGGGATTTCAGCTCCAGTGTGGGCCATTGCAGTTGTCTACATCACTGGCCGGTCAATGCTCATTACAACACGACCCGTGATCTCGGCCATGGTGGCAGATTATGCCTCGAAAGACAAGCTGACAGAAGCATATGGGATCCTTCGTATAGGAGCTAATATAGGTTGGGCTGCCGGCCCTGCCATAGGGGGATATCTGGCCACTTTTTTGCCCTATGGCTGGCTCTTTGGGGTTCCGGTTTTAACCTGTGCCATCGTTTCATTCATTGTCTTTTTCTTTGTACACGAGTCTTCACACGGAGCGGGCAGAAGGGTAGGCTTTCGTAGCATGCTCCCTCCTGCCGATGACCGGGCTTTCCTGGTCTTTACGATGGTGAGTCTCTTGCTGTTCATAGTTACGGGGCAAATGGGGAGTACCCTATCTATCTTTGCTGTGGACAAGGTCGGCTTTTCTACCGCCCAATACGGTCTAATACTCACTCTCAATGGCTTGATAGTGATTTTCTTTCAATATCCGATGACTCTTGCCCTCAGACGGCTAGCGAAATTCCGAGCTCTGATACTTGGGTGTTTGCTTTACGGGCTTGGCTATTTATCCTTAGGTTGGACTACGCAATTTGGATGGGCGCTGGGAGCAATGGCGATAATTACGGCAGGCGAGATTATATATTCTCCCGTTACACTCTCAGTGATAGGGGAACTGTCTCCACAAGACCAGAAGGGAAGATATATGGGGATTTTCGGGTTAAGCGAAACCGCAGGTATGGCAATGGGGCCACTGCTGGGAGGAGTGCTGCTTGATGCATTCCCATTTGACCTCAGACTCGTATGGGCGCCCATCGCCTCCATAGCGTTGGTTGCTGCGATAGGCTACTACTTGTGGGCCCGCCGATTTCGTTTATAGTGTTCGCCAATGAAGCCAACCCCTGGTCGGATTGTTATCCAACCTTTGGTCGGATCTGACTTGTGCAATTTGTCAAACTGCACAGAAACTCAAAAAGTGCAATTCCAGGCACTAGCGCTTCGTGCAGGGGATTTTGACTTGTTGTCCAGTAGCGATCGTGTCTGGGGCAAGAGTGGTTTCCGGTCTATTCCAGGCTCTTTGAGCGCCACATCTCGTATTAATTGGAGGTGTCGCCTTAATTGCTGGGCCTCTTTCCTCGGGGGAGAAGACGCTATCGGCGGATTTGCGACTATGGAGAAAATATGCTATAACTTTCTGTGATAATAGTGGGTAAGGTTGATAGGTTACGGTAGGAGATACCCTGTAAAGGGAGCCGAAGAGGAAAGGGATTAGCTCCCGAAACTTTCAGGCAAAAGGACTGCCGTAGGAAAAATCCCTGGAGAGGCTTCGATATTGGGGCACCGAAGGGGTAAGTCCGCAAATTGGTAGCGGGCAATCTCTCAGGTAAAGAAACAGGGAAGACCTATGCTAAACAGGTCTTCCCTGTTGTTTTTTTGGAAGAATGTAAATAGGAAGCTTTTGTACGGGAAGATAAATGATGGAACTGTTGAAGAAGACACCTCTTAACAAAGTACATCGTGAACTGAGAGCCAGGATGATGGATTTTGCCGGCTGGGAGCTACCTGTCTGGTACACTTCTATTCTGGAGGAGCACAGGACAGTCCGCTCTGGAGCAGGTATTTTCGACGTCTCTGACATGGGTAGAGTCTGGATAACCGGAAAAAAGGCGGGAGGCTTTCTTGACAGGCTGTTTTCCAGACGGCCAACAAGGCTGGAGATAGGTTCAGCACAGCTCTGTCTCCTGTGCTTGGAGGACGGAGGTATCCTGGATGATTTACTGGTATATCGGGTGGAGACTGATCGTTTCTTGGTAGTCTGGAATGCAGCCAACATTGAGCAAAAGCTTGGCTGGCTGAAACGTTGGGCGGGTTCGGACCCTGACATCGTCATTCAAGATGAATCCGCCCATACGCTTATGCTGGCTGTTCAGGGCTCGGCCGTTTCCCGACTGCAGAGTCTGAAGGGCCTCTCCCATTTGCCTCGCTTCGGTGTGGCCCAAACAAGAATAGATGATGTAGAGGTACTTGCTGCCAGGACAGGATATACGGGAGAGGATGGATTTGAGATAATCAGCGACGCGACAAACGGCGTGCGCCTGTGGGAGTCGTTCATGAGGCAGGGGGTGAAACCTTGTGGCTTGGGCGCACGTGACAGCTTGCGATTGGAAGCAGGTATGTTGTTGTATGGGCAGGACATGGACAGGAACACCAATCCCTTTGAGGCCGGGTTGGAGTGGCTGGTGGAATTGAACGCCGGTGACTTCATCGGTAAGAGTGCTCTGCTTGAGATAAAGCGTCAAGGGATAAGGCGCAAGCTTATCGGTTTTCAGATGACAGGGCAGGGCATAGCTCGTACAGGCTACATGATTGTCAGAGGCGGTCAAGAGGTAGGGAAAGTCACCAGCGGTGGCTATTCACCAACCCTGGATGTTAGTATCGGGTTCGGGTACGTTCCAATTGAGCTAGCCACCATCGGCACTGATATAGAGATAATGATTCGCAGCAAACCGGTAGCTGCTCAGGTAGTCAGCAGACAATTCTACAAGAGAGGAGCAAGAAATGAACCCAAAGGAATATAAGTACACACAGGAGCATGAATGGATTTGCACCGAGTCCAGGAACAAGGGCAAGGTAGGGCTTGCCGATTATGCTCAATTGCAGCTGGGGGACATAGTGTTCCTGGACCTGCCGGCCCCCGGGACTCAAGTGGAACATGGCAAGAAGATGGGCGAGGTAGAATCGGTGAAAGCGGTTTCGGATATCTTTGCGCCAGTCAGCGGACGGGTGCTGGAAATCAATCAAACTGTCGTTGATGAGCCCGGGCTGGTGAACAAAGATCCCTACGGGGCTGGCTGGCTGGTCAGGCTGGAATTGAGCAAGCCTGCAGAGCTGGATGCCTTAATGGATAGCGAGAAGTACGATAAATTCGTAGTCCAATTATCTGAAGAAGAGTCAGAGTAGAAAGGCGGGTAACGAGTACAATGCCATCACCGTATTTACCCAATACCGACGCTGATCGCAGGACTATGTTGCGGGAAGTTGGTGTCGGTTCGATCGAGGAGCTATTTCAAGACATACCGGAAGAAGTACGTCACGCCCAATTCAAGCTGCCGCGTCCTCTCTCTGAAGTGGAACTGAAGAAGGAACTCAGCCAATTGGCAGGTCGTAATGCCAGCCTGGATAACTATGCTTGTTTTCTGGGTGCCGGCAGCTACCGTCACTTTATTCCTAGCACGGTTGAACACGTCATCGGTCGAAGCGAGTTTTATACTGCCTACACTCCGTATCAAGCTGAAGTCAGCCAGGGGACGCTACAAGCCACGTATGAATACCAATCGCTGGCCTGTCAGCTCACCGGAATGGAAGTGAGCAATGCCGGCATGTATGATTGCAGCACAGCGGCTGCGGAAGCAGCCATAATGGCATGCATGATAACCAGAAGGGGCAAGATCGCTGTGTCGAGCACTGTAAACCCGGCCCACCGTGATGTGATAAAGACCTATGTCCAGGCTCGGGGTTTTTCTATAGAGACGGCAGAATTGAACTCAGGCATATCTTCGGATTCTGCCTGTTTAGTAGTCCAGCACCCCAATTTCCTTGGTTATCTTGAAGAAGTCGAAGCCTGCGTTCAGAAGGCCCATGACGGTGGAGCTTTGTTGATCGCCATAGTCGACCCTATTTCTCTAGGGATGCTCAAGCCGCCGGGACAATACGGGGCTGATATTGCTGTGGCTGATGGGCAGGCATTGGGCAACCCGATGAGCTTTGGGGGACCGGGCTTGGGCATCTTTGCCTGCCGCCGGGAATACCTGCGCCAGATGCCGGGAAGGATCGTGGGCAAGACGGTTGACGTTGCTGGTAAGCCAGGATACGTGATGACCCTGGTGACCCGTGAGCAATATATCCGAAGAGAACGGGCCACATCCAATATCTGCACCAGCGAAGCTCTGATGGCCCTGGCGGCAGCGGTGTATCTAGCCGCCCTGGGCAAAACAGGACTACGGCACGTGGCTGAACTGTGTTATCACAAAGCTCATTATGCCGCTGAAAGAGTAGCCAAACTCAATGGGTATTCGCTCGCATTCTCAAAGCCTTTCTTTAACGAATTTGCCGTTCGTTGTCCGGCAGCACCCTCCCGGATCAGCCATGCCCTCTTCAACGAAGGCATAATTGGTGGCCTGGATATAAGCCACATGACAGATAATGCCATGCTGCTCTGCGTTACCGAGATGAACACCAAACAGGAGATAGACAAGCTAGTTGAAATTCTGGGACGATTTTAGGAGCCAGACATGAGTCATCATTACTTGCTGCCTGACATCAGCCAGCCCGGCAAAATCGGGTGCAGTCTCCCGGCTCTGGATGTACCTCCGGCCGAATTGCCTCCCAGGGAGCTGCTCCGGCAGGAGCTTGAGCTGCCCGAGGTAAGCGAGGTTGAGCTAGTCAGGTATTTCACTGCCCTGAGCAAGCTCAATTATGGAGTGGATACGGGATTTTACCCGCTGGGCAGCTGCACCATGAAATACAATCCAAAATGGCACGAGGATATTGCCAGGCTTGCCGGTTTTGCTTCAATTCATCCGCTCCAGCCTGAGGAGTCTGTTCAGGGAGCCCTCCAGCTTATGTTTGAGCTGCAAGAGTATTTGGCTGAAATTACCGGCATGGATGCCACCAGCTTGGTTCCCATAGCTGGAGCGCACGGCGAGTTTGCCGGTCTGTTATTAGTGAGAGCGTACCATCAACACCGGGGGGACAGAGTTCGGAAGAAGATACTGTTGACCGATTCTTCCCACGGGACCAACCCGGCCAGTGCCGTTATGTGCGGCTTTGAGATAGATGTGGTGGCTTCCGATAGTGAAGGTAATGTCGATATGAAGAACCTGGAATCGATGATGAACGACGAGGTGGCTGCCCTGACACTGACGATGCCCACCACTTTGGGTTTATTTGACCCGCAAATACTGGAGATTAGCCGGCTGGTCCATGAGAGGGGGGGACTACTTGGTGCTGACGGGGCGAACCTGAATGCTTTTTTGGGGCGGGTGAAATTCGGAGAGTTGGGCTACGATTACGTCCAGCTGAATCTCCACAAAAGTTTCAGCACTCCCCACGGGGGCGGCGGACCGGGCTCGGGTCCCGTCTGCGTTAAGGAAAATCTGAGCGATTTCCTGCCTTCTCCTCTGGTGACCGGGAGCAATGGGACATATAAGCTCATGTCGCCAGCCAAATCTATAGGCAGGGTAGCCAGTTTCTACGGAAACTTCAGCGTAATGTGTAAGGCTTATGCTTATATCCGCTCTCTGGGAGCCGAAGGGCTAAAGGAGGCCAGTGAGAACGCGGTGCTGAATGCTAACTACCTGAAGGAAAAGCTGAAACCATATTACCACCTGCCTTACGACCGCACCTGCATGCATGAAGTAGTGTTTTCGGGGAGATGGCAGAAGGCAAAGGGGGTTCATACTGTAGATATCGCTAAGCGTTTGCTTGATTACGGTCTTCACCCGCCCACCGTCTATTTCCCCTTGATAGTTGACGAGGCCCTGATGATCGAACCTACCGAGACGGAGAGCAAACAGACCCTTGATGCTTTTGTCGAGGCTATGAAAGAGATAGCTAGAGAGGTCGAGGAAAACCCTGAAATTCTGCATACTGCCCCCCACAACACACCAGTTAGGCGGCTGGACGATGTCCGAGCCGCCAGAAATCCAGACCTGCGCTGGCAGATGAGGAGTTAAAGCTTTGGATGAAAGGGACATAGTGATAATTGGCGGAGGTCCTGCTGGCTATGTGGCAGCAATTCATGCCTCTCACCTGGGGGCCAAAGTGGCCGTGGTCGAAAAGGATAAGCTGGGAGGCACCTGCCTTAACCGGGGTTGTATTCCCACCAAGGCGCTGGCCAGAAGCGTGGAAGTGCTCCTTGAAGCAAGAACGGCAAACGATTTCGGTATAGAGGCTAGCAACGTCAAGGCAAGTTTCTCAAAGATTATGGCCCGCAAGAACGATGTTGTGGGCCAGTTAGTGTCCAGTGTTGAGCAGTTGATGAAAGGAAACAAGATCCGGGTCTGCAGGGGTGCCGGTCGGATTCTGTCTCCGCACTTGGTCAAAGTGAACGATGAAGAGATAGCGACCAGAAAGGTCGTCATAGCCTCTGGCTCGCAGTCGACCCCGCTCCCTGTCCCTGGCGGAGATCTGCCCGGGGTACTGACCACAGATGATATCCTTGAGCTAACGGAACTCCCGGAGAGCCTTGTGGTCATCGGAGGTAGTTACGTGGGTGTTGAGTTTGCCTGCATCTTCAATGCGTTGGGGACAAAGGTCACCATTGTCAAGAGACGTCCGCTCCGACTGGAGCCTATTGACGAAGAGATTGGACGGCGTTTCGCCCAGAGCTTGCCGGGTCAAGGTATTGAGGTCAGGATTGGAGCCGCGGTCAAGGCTATCAAGAGCAAGGGACCTGTTCTCAGGGTGGTCTGGGATACCCCGGAGGGGGAGCAGACAGTTGATGGGCAGATGGTTCTTATGGCCACCGGGCGTGCGCCTTACAGCGGGTGCCTGGGCCTATCAGAGCTTGGTATACAGACGGAACGGGGAGCTATCAAGGTGAATGAATACCTGGAGACGAACGTCAAAGATGTCTATGCCGTCGGCGATGTTCTGGGCAAGCACATGCTAGCGCACGTCGCTTCCTATGAGGGAGAGATAGCTGTTGAGAATGCCCTTGGACATCCCCGCCGGGCAGACTATCGCGCCGTCCCCAGTTGTATCTTTGCCCAACCTGAGATAGCCGGTGTCGGCATTACCGAGAAGGAAGCCAGTGATAGCAAGATTCCTCACAAAGTGAGCAAGTTTCCCTTCAGAGCCTGCGGTCGCGCCGTCGCCCTGGGGGAGACGACCGGTATGGTAAAGATGATTTGCAGCGCTGACGACGGCAAAGTTTTAGGAATGCACATCATGGGTCCTCATGCCAGCGACCTTATCGCTGAAGGCACGCTTGCCGTACGGCTGGGACTGACGGCCAAGGACATTGCCCACACCATCCATGCCCACCCAACTCTAGCTGAAGCGGTGCGCGAAACAGCCATGGGTCAGCTCGAAGGTGCCATCCACTTCCTGAGGGTCTAGAGTTCTACTAATGACTGTTGCTACGTTCAAGAAGGGCTGTATTGCCACTTACCTGGGGATGGTGCCGTATGAGGTTGCCCTGAAGCTGCAGCAGAGATTAGTGCAGGCAAGAGCTGAGGGCAAGATTAGTGACTTGATACTGCTCCTGGAGCACCCATCGGTTTTCACGGTAGGGCGGTTCAGGGGAGCAGAGGACATAAATGTCCCTCCGGAGACACTGGCTCGAGAAGGAATCGCCGTTTTTCATACAGATCGGGGAGGAGGTATTACCTATCATGGTCCGGGACAGCTTGTAGGCTATCCCATCGTTAACCTTAAAGAAAACGGTCTTGGTGTGCGTGAATATATATGGAAACTGGAGGCGGCTATCATCAAGACGTTGCTGGCTCTGGGTATCCAGGGTTACCGGCTGGCAGGCTACCCGGGTGTCTGGGCAAACGGAAAGAAAGTCTGTTCGATAGGCATACATGTCAGCCACCACATCACCACGCACGGGTTTGCTCTCAACGTAACGACCGACCTGCGGTATTTTGGGTATACGAGACCTTGCGGCCTAACAGGCGAAGTGATGACCTCAATCTCGGAGTTGGCGGGACACACGGTAGAGACTAGAGACATCATAGAGACATTCCTTCCGTCCTTCTCGGAAACGTTTGGCTTAAGCTGTGAACAGGAGACAGATAGATGGCTGGCTACACTAGACGCCCGCAGTGGCTGAAATTGGGCGTTCTTGCGCCTGCGATACTGAACAGGGCGACGAAGCTCAGCCGTGACTTGAAGCTGCACACTGTCTGTGAAAGTGCCCGTTGTCCCAACCGGACAGAATGCTTTGCCGAAGGTACGGCCACATTCATGATACTGGGCAATATTTGCACTCGCAATTGCACCTTCTGTGCGGTGAAGCATGGCAAGCCCCAGGCTCCCGACCCGCAAGAGCCCGACCATATTGTGCAGGCAGTCGCTAGACTGGGTCTGCGGTACGTAGTCATTACGTCTGTAACCAGAGATGACCTTCCCGATGGCGGTTCCTCCCAGTTTGCCCAAACCATCAGAGCGATCCATAAGTATGATCAAAATATCGCGGTCGAAGTCCTTATCCCTGACTTTCAGGGGTCAACCTCTTCCCTGCAAACGGTAGTAGATGCCTCCCCTGCTGTCCTTAACCACAACATAGAAACGGTGCCACGACTTTACTCCGAGGTTCGTCCGCAAGCGAAATATCGGCAGTCACTCGATCTTCTAAAACAAGCTAAACTGCTCGACAACCGTCTCCTGGCCAAATCCGGACTCATGTTGGGATTGGGTGAATCGCGGGGGGAGGTCACTGAGGTAATGGCTGATCTCAGACGGGCTGCGTGCGACCTTCTAACCATAGGTCAGTATTTGCAGCCTTCGCTAGAGCACCACCGGTTGGTCCGGTACGTTCGCCCTGAGGAGTTTGAAGAATATCAAATTGTGGGAAAGAAATTGGCGTTTATCTCTGTTATGTCTGGTCCGCTAGTACGTAGCTCCTTTCATGCTGCCGAGATGTATATCTCGGCAACCCGGACATCGAAGCGGAAGCCCGGCTCATCTGCAGCAAATGAGAGCTACGGGAAAGATAAGTAGATTTGTCGGGGTAATGTCGCACACTACGCGATAGAGAATGCCGAAATCAGAAATGCAGAAAATGAAGAAAAGAGGTTTGGCGGGCTCTGTCACAGGAAACTGAGGTACCCTGGGGTTCTATCCTGTCTTCCTGGCTAGTTCAAATATCTTATCTCCCCCTCCCGTATAGCTAGCACCAACTGTAACCGGGCAAGTCGCATCTTGGCCTTGGGATTGTGCATTTTGCTCCGCCGTTGAACAATTGCCTGTCTTGTTACGTCACTGCACAATCCATTGAAAGGTGTTCTTATCGTTCCGAAGCTGGTTAGTCAGTCACTTTTGGAGACGAATTCTTTCACCTTTCTCTTGAACAGGTCTCTCCCCAGAAGCACCCCTCTCTGGCATTTGAGGCATTTAACGGCCGATGTCGGCGCCCACCCTCACCCCACTTCCCACTCGTAGCTGCCGCAGGGGTGCGCTTTGCGTAACCGGACCACATCGCCAACTTTCATTTCCACAGTCATATTAAAGTCGTTTAGCCCCTCCCCTTTATTGTAATCCGTTCGCTTCTTGTTGCGTCACGAGATTGCTTCGTCGCCTTCGGCTCCTCACAATGACAGGAAAAGGAATGTCATTCTGAGCTCCGCGAAGTCAGGGCGAAGAATCTAGACCCTTACCCTTCGTTTCACTCAGGGTCAGGGTGACAAAACAAAGAGGTTATTTGGCTTTCAGGTAGGAATTGATCTGGTTGCGGATTTTTTCAGCTACGTTTCTGGCCGCCTGGGCGAAATCCTTCTCCCTGGAGGCATAAAGGATTTGCCTGGACACATTGATAATTGCCTTCTCGCCCCGGGCATCCATTCCGTAGCCGATGGCCGAAGCCAGGTCTCCTCCCTGAGCGCCAATGCCGGGGATGAGGAAAGGCATTTCGGGGCACATTGAGCGAACTCTCTTCAGTTCTTCAGGATAGGTAGCTCCGACGACCAGGCCGATATTGCCATAAATGTTCCATTCTTTGGCTTTCTTAGCCACTACTTCGTACAGTGGCAGGCCATCGGTGGAAAGATCCTGGAAATCCGTGGCTCCCTTGTTTGATGTCCGACATAGGACAAATATGCCTTTGTCTTGATAGTTGATGAACGGCTCTAGGGAATCGAAGCCAAGGTAGGGATTGACGGTAGCGGCGTCGAAGCCCAGAACCGAGAAGAGAGCCTTAGTGTAAGCCCTGGCCGTGTTACCGATATCGCCGCGCTTGGCATCGCCAATTACGGGAATATCACGAGGCACATGTTTTATGGTCTTCTCCAGAATAGCCAACCCTTCGGTGCCTAAAGCTTCGTAGAAAGCCAGATTGGGCTTATAGGCGCAGACCAGGTCAGAGGTAGCCTCGATAACGGCTGTGTTGAATTGCAGGACGTCCACGCCGGGCATAAGCTCAGGGTCGGGGTCAAGTCCGATACAAAGCCAGCTCTTGTTCTTTCGGCTGGCGTTGAGCAGTTTATCGGTGAATTTCATTGCCGTAACCAGGATAATATCAGGAGATTGACAACATTCTACTATATCAGGAGGACATTGTGCAGCTTAGCGCTAGCAACAACTGTGTCGAGTTGCAGCACTTCACTCGCGATCGTTGCACAGATGTGCATGGCTCTTTGCCTTTATTCGTGCCAAGAGCTACAATGCAGAGAACAGCGAGATACTGAGGAGAGTGAAAGATACTATGATTGCCGGTAACGTATATCAGGTGTCAGAAGGACTTCTTACTATAGGACAGGAAGCAAGATGGGTGGGTGGGATTTTGCAGGCTCCGCCTTTATATTGCTCTGGCGTATCGGTGACGAGCAAGGGAAACTAGGATGGATACGAGAGAAGTGATAAAGCTTCATAGGCACCCGCGCCCAAGGACTTGTTCTATGCTTGCCTCCTGGCCGGGCATTGGCGACGTTTCCCTGACCGCGGCGAAATATATTGTGGAGAAGCTAAATGCTGCGGAAATAGGGGAAATTGAAGCTGTTAACTTCTTTGAACCGGTGGGTGTCACGGTCAAAGAGAACGTAGTTGAAAGCCCTCGTTTTCCCGAGAGCAAGTTTTATTACTGGCAGTATCCCAAAGCCAGTAAAGGCCTGGTGATTTTTATTGGAGAAGAGCAGCCGGCATTCAAAGGGTACGAGCTCGTTAACTGTGTTCTGGACGTGGCGCAAAGGTTTAGAGTGTCAAGGGTATATAGTTGTGCCGCTGCGGTAACGCGCATCCACCACAGTGAAGAGATGAAGGTCTGGGGAGCGGCCACAGATCCCAACTTGGTGGACGAGCTAGGCAAACACAACGTGATTCTTAGAGGCAACCTGCGCATCGCTGGTCTGAACGGATTGATACTGGGAATGGCCAAGGAAAGGGGGATGGAAGGGATTTGCCTGTTGGGCGAGGTGCCATCGTATGCCACGCAAATAGCGAATCCCAAAGCCTCCTTGGCTGTGCTTGGTATCCTGACCAAAATTTTAGGAATTACACTTGACCTGGCCGAACTTGGCCATCTGGCTGAGCGGGTGGATGAAGAGATGGATAGGATAGCAAAGAGAGTTACGGCTGAATTTATTGACCAATTCACCGAGCCAATTTGGGAGCAGGATGAGGAAGAAGAGTGAGTAGTCGAGGGATCCTGGTCTAAGAAGAGCCTACATTGACCGACAAAGGTAGATATGCTACCATCGGATTAGATGTCAGTTTTAGCACAACTTTGTGAGGAAATTAGAGCTTGTCGGGAGTGTGAGTTAGCTAAGTATCGCACCAAAGTGGTACCTGGTGAGGGAGCGGGAGATGCGGACCTAGTCTTTATCGGTGAAGCTCCTGGCTGGCACGAAGACCAGCAAGGGCGTCCTTTCGTCGGTCCAGCAGGGCAATTTCTGGACCAACTGTTAGCCTCAATTGGTTTGCGGCGGGAAGAAGTCTATATTGCTAATGTGATTAAGTGCCGTCCGCCCCAAAATCGTGAGCCCCTACCAGCGGAAATACAGAGTTGTCGCAAATGGCTTGACCGTCAAATAGAGATAATTCAGCCTCAAATGGTTATTACTTTGGGGCGCTACTCTCTAGCCCGGTATTTTCCCAACGACAGCATAGGAAAGGTTCATGGAAAGCCGCGCAGGTTGGGAGGCGTCATTTACTACCCTATGTATCATCCAGCAGCAGCTCTCCATCAAGGCTCTCTGCGACGGACCATTGAAACGGATATGCTTAAGATCCCGCAGATATTAGCTCAAGATAAGGACCTGTCTGAAGATGCAGTTGAATCTCAACAATTAAGCTTGTTTTAGGGTCATGTCCTGGATGAAAGGAAAAAATCATGCCAACACATAAATTAAGAATCATCCCCTTAGGCGGACTGGGTGAAATTGGCAAGAACATGATGGCGCTGGAATACGGCAATGACATCGTCGTCATTGATGCCGGACTCATGTTCCCCAGCGAGGAAATGCTGGGAGTTGATTTGCTTATCCCGGATATTAGCTATCTTCTGGCGAGACAGAAAAACATAAGAGGGATAGTGATTACTCATGGGCACGAAGACCACATTGGAGCGCTGCCCTACATTTTATCTCGCATCACCCCTCCGGTTTATGCTACCAAGTTCACTCGAGAGCTGATTCTCCTGGAACTCAAGCAGCGAGGAGCGAAAACTGGCGCAAAACTAAATTTAGTTAGCCCGGGGAGCAGGATTACCCTAGGTAACTTCACCATAGAGTTTTTCCCTGTTTGCCATAGCATCCCTGATTCTGTGGGGTTGGTAATTCGCACTCCCCTGGGCATTGTAGTGCACAGTGGCGATTTCAAGATTGATTATACCCCGACCATTTGCGAGGCTACTAACTTTAGCCAATTAGCTTCGGTGGGGGCAAAGGGAGTTTTGCTTCTTCTTTCTGACTCCACGTATGCCGAGCTTCCTGGATATACTCCCTCCGAGAGGGTGGTTAGCGATACTTTAGATAGAATTGTGAGCGAGGCAAAGGGGAGGGTAATCGTAACCACATTCGCTTCTCTCATATCCCGCGTGCAGCAGGTGTTTGACGTTGCCGCTAAACACGGTCGTCGTGTGTTTATCATCGGACGGAGCATGAAAGAGATAGCGAGCATGGCATTGAAAACGGGTTACCTTACTGCTCCCCCCGGCATTGTTTGTCGTCTGGACGAGCTTAAGACCTTGCCTCACAATCGAGTTATCGTGTTGAGTACAGGAAGTCAAGGTGAACCCACCTCTGCCTTGGTGCGCATGGCTAACCGTGACCCCAGTAGTAGAGTCCAGATAATCCGTGGCGACACTGTGGTGATTTCGGCAACTCCTATTCCCGGCAATGAGGCATTGGTCAGCAAGACTACGGACAGCCTTTTCCGTCAAGGCGCCAATGTAATCTATGGCAAGCTGGCTCAAGTTCATGTCCACGGGCATGGTAGTCAGGAAGAGCTGAAGCTTCTGCTCAGTCTGGTTAAGCCTAAATTCTTTGTTCCTGTTCATGGTGAGTATCGCCATTTATGCTTGCATGGCAGCTTAGCTCAAAGTATGGGCATACCCAAGGATAACATTTTTGTCCTTGACAATGGGGATATTCTTGAACTCGGGCAAGATTCAGGAAAAGTGGTTGCCAGAACTCGTGTCGGGGTCATCTATGTCAGTGGCATGATAACGGGCGAACTGGATAACACTGTACTTCGGGACCGCAGATTACTTTCGCGGGATGGCGTCGTTGTGGTGGCCATTGCCGTCGATGCTGAAAGTGGTAAACTGGCTGAAAAGCCACGCATCATAACTCGAGGCCTTATTGACACAGGAGAGGAACAGAAACTAATTGAAAAAGGCCGGGACGTCGTACTGGCTGCTTTGGACCACGACCAAAGACGCTTGAGCGAACCGGGCTTCGTTGATGCCAGGGTGAAGGATTCCCTGAGCAGATTCTTTTATGAACAAATTCATCGTCGTCCCGTCATCGTTACTGTGGTTGTAGAGGTAAGAGCGAAGAATTCAGAAGTCAGTAACCAGTAGTCGGCAGGGAGTGGACTTCTGGCTACTATCTTTGAGGACATCAGTCCGTGTCTAAGGGAAGAAGCGGGTCTAAGTCCGGGCGAAAGGCTAAGGAAAGCCGGCCGGCATGGAAGCGATTCTTTAGCTTCATCGCCTCACCGGTAGTGCGCAGGCTTATCATAATCGTCGTAATAGTGGCCTTGCTGTATGCATTATGGGATCGTGTGCTCTCGTTGTTTGGCTATGGACTAATAATAATAGCCATTGCTTTGGCTTTTCTAGTCTGGATGACGTGGCGGAGGCGGTTCGCTGCAGTGAAGCACAGGTGGAATTGGGTTCTGGGGAGCATCAGTCTGGCTTTGGCTGTGTGGGGAATCCTTGCTTTCTTCCCGGGGAAAGGTATTTTGGAAGATGCCACACTGGGAGGCAGAATTGGGCAAAGCATAATAATGCATTCTCCCAACATAGTTGGGGGACTTCTGGTAGCCGGGCTTGTCCTTCTGGGCATTATTCTTATCATTCCTCGGCGGTGTTGGAACGCCGCTAGAAATGGCTGGCGCCTTTTGACCGAAGCCTTTCGCCGCGATTCTAATTTCATCTTCCGCAAGCGAGTTCCTGCTACAGCTACTGCTCTCGAAACTACTTCCACTGAAGTGGGGGTAGTTGATGAAGTAGAGGCAACGAGCACTCACCGTCGTGAGCGCTCGACTCCTCCCGTGTGGCAATCGGAACACGAACCGGTCCTCACCCCCGGAGGATGGCATCTTCCACCGATTGATATCTTGGATAAGCCAGTTGAGGTCAAATTGGACAAGGACGCCATTGACCAGCGAGCCCGGTTGATTGAGGAAGCTCTGGCTAGCTACGGTGTAGAAGCCAAGGTTGTGCAGATAAACATAGGTCCTACCGTGACACAGTTTGGTGTTGAGCCTGGCTGGGACAAGAAGTATAGAG
>JALHUO010000113.1 GCA_022866545.1 Dehalococcoidia bacterium
TACCGTAGGTGACCCACTTAAGGATACTGCCGGGCCAGCTTTGAACCCGCTGATTAAAGTCATTAACCTGGTTTCGGTCCTTGCTGCCGCACTGATGGTGGTGGTAGTAGACGGTCAAATTGTGTCACGGGGACTCACACCGGTTACCGTTGGCGTAGCAGTGGCAGCGATTGTAGTTATAGTTGTAGCTGTCTGGCGTTCGAGGAGAGAGGAATCCTTCGGCCGCGAATACGAAGAAATAGAAGGCGTTTCTTCAACGAATCCAAAGAAATAGAGCCCGCGCGACAGATGAAAGCTAAGGAGCCGTAATACAGGGGATTCAACGGTCCACCAGACCTGGCTTCTGCCACTGACAGGAAGAGCAGAAACGCGCCGGGATGCTTCGTCTAAGGGGAGGCAGTCATAGGGGAAACCTCACGAAGTTGTGTCCCCGCCATACCTCTCGCCTGGGGGGATGGAAATCACAGACAAAACCATGAGAAAGACTATGAATTGTTCTCTTTAAGCTTTGTCATAAAGCAGTAATGCTTTATAATAATCTGTATGAGAGTGGAGGAATTGCACGGCTGGGAGGTGAGCACCGCCAGAGCAAGGGAAATACAGCTGAGTCTGGCGAAACAAGTGATAGCAGAAGACGAAGTTATCACCCCGCGCCTCATCGCCGGTATCGACATATCTGCCCCCGATGCTCAAGGTGTAGCCAGAGGAGCAGTGGTGGTTCTCAGTTACCCTGAGTTCGACATAGTCGAGGTGAAGGTAGCTGAAGGTAAGATTAGATTTCCCTATGTTCCCGGTTTATTATCTTTTCGAGAAAGTCCGTTGATTCTGGCTGCTTGCGAGAAACTGTGTAGCCTTCCCGACCTTGTTCTGGTTGATGGCCAGGGTATTGCCCATCCCAGGAGATTTGGGCTCGCTTCACACGTGGGGCTTTTTGTGGATTTGCCTACCATAGGCTGTGCAAAATCTATCCTTTGTGGTCAGCATCGGCCTGTGGGAGAGGAGACTGACTCTCATGCTGAACTACTTGACAAGGGGGAGCTTGTTGGAGCAGCGCTAAGAACTAAATCGGGAGTGAAACCCATTTATGTTTCAGTGGGTCATAGAATCAGCTTGGCATTGGCCCTGCAATGGGTGATAAGATGCTGCCGTGGCCATAGACTGCCTGAACCCACCCGTATGGCTCACCTCGCTGCTGGAGGCATGTTGACCCCCGAACCAAGCTGCCAGGGGAATTTATTCGATTAAGGAGAAGTCAATATGCAAGAAGAGAAGGAAAATCTGGGAGCTCTGCTTCGCCAAATCTCAGACCTAATGGTGCATCTTTGACATCCCTGACAAGGAAGAGGAAATCGCCCGTATAGAGTCGGAGTCAGCACAACCTGATTTTTGGCGTGACCCGACTAAAGCTCAAGCTATCATGCGGAAGCTCAGGGGCAAGAGAGATTTGGTCAATGCCTGGCGCGGGCTAGAGAAGAAAACTGCCGATCTTCAAGAAATGATTGCTCTGGCTATTGAAGAACAAGACTACTCCCTTAAATAAGAGATACGACTGGAGCTAGAGAAGCTGAACTCACGGTTTGAGCAGCTGGAGAGCCGACAGCTTTTTAGTGGCGATTATGATAGTCGAAATGCCATGCTTGCTTTTCATGCTGGCGCTGGCGGCACAGAGTCTCAGGATTGGGCAAACATGTTGCTCAGGATGTACTTGAGGTGGGCAGAGCGGCATGACTACGGGACTGAAGTTTTGGATGTCTCCCCGGGAGAAGAGACCGGTATCAAAAGCGCCGTCGTGGAGATTAAGGGGGATTATGTCTATGGTTATCTCAAAGGCGAGCACGGGGTACACAGATTGGTGCGGCTATCCCCCTTTGATGCCGACCATGCCCGCCACACGTCTTTTGTCCTGATCGAAGTCCTCCCTGAAGCTGAAGAGACGGTGGACATCAAAATAAACCCGGAGGATCTGAGGATAGACACTTTCAGGTCCAGCGGTCCGGGCGGGCAACATATGCAAAAGACAAGCAGCGCCGTCAGGATAACTCACTTGCCTACAGGTCTGGTAGCTACATGCCAAAATCAGAGGTCTCAGCACCAGAACAAGGAAGCTGCATTGAAAGTCCTTTATTCTCGTCTCCTGGAGCTTGACCGCAAGGGAAAAGAGGAGGAGAGAGCCAAGCTGAAAGGCAAGCGTATTGAAGCAGCTTGGGGAAATCAGATTCGGAGTTATGTTCTCCATCCGTATAAGATGGTGAAGGACCACCGCACCGATTACGAGGTTCACGATGCCGAAGCCGTACTGGATGGAGAACTGGACGGATTTATCACTGCCTATCTTCGGTCTAAAGTGGGGAAATGATTAGACGCATCGCGTTAATGACTTCGGCACTCCTCTGGCTTTTGAGTCCCTCCTTTGTCGTGGCAGAGGCTGCTATTGCAGTCACAGCTAGTGACGTGGATGTGAGTTTCCCAAACCGGGCTGTGTTCACCATCCAAGCTGAAAGCTATGTTGATATCGTTGATGTCCGTCTTTGCTACCAGGTAGATAGGATGAACTACGCTGAGGTCGTCAGTGAAGGTTGGGCTGACTTTACTCCGGCAAGCAAGGTGGAGGCTAGCTGGGTGTGGGATATGACGAATGCAAGCTTGCCCCCTGGCGCTGACGTTACATATTGGTGGATAATTGAGGATGAGGATGGCAACAGGGTTGAGACCTCTCCTAGGATAATGCATTTCGATGACAATCGCTATGCCTGGCACAGCTTGAATAGTACCGTAACCGAGGGCGGAGGGATGACCCTTTTCTGGTACAACGGCGGCGATTCCTTCGCCCGAGAATTGATGGATGCTTGTGAAGAAGGACTTGCCAGGCTCACTCAGGCTATTGGCGCCTATCCGGAAAGGCCCATCAAGATATATGTCTATGCCTCCACCGATGATCTAAAAGGCGCCATGGTATATTCCCAAGAATGGACCGGGGGCGTCGCCTTCGTGGATTTTGGCATAATCGCTATTGGTATTCCATCGAGCGAGCTTGAGTGGGGCAAAGAGGCATTGGTTCACGAATTGACACATCTTGTTGTTCGTCAGGCAACTTTTAGTCCCTATGGACAGCTTCCTCTCTGGCTTGACGAAGGGTTAGCTACATATAACGAGGGTGAGCTTGACCCTCTCCTTCGCTCAAGCCTAGATAAAGCTATTTTGGAGGGCACACTTATTTCAGTACGCAGTCTGTGCAGTCCTTTCTCGGCCTACACTGATAAAGCTCGCCTTTCCTATGCCCAGAGCTATAGCCTTGTGGAGTATCTTCTGGATAGTTATGGGCAGGACAAGATGCTGGATTTGTTGACTCTCTTGAAGCAGGGTCGGACCTACGATGAAGCTTTGACCGAGGTCTACGGCTTTGATATAAATGATCTCGATGCTCGTTGGCGAGCGACACTGATGACTACGGCAGCTCCGATTCCGAAAGCGGGGTTGCATCCCGCCCTAATTACTGCGTTAGCAACATTGGCAACAGGACTGGCTTTATGGGGTGCTCTGGCTTTGAGGAAGCGGAACAATGGGAGGTCCTGTGGCACGTCAACTACGCGGGGCAAGCCATGAAGGACTCTTTTACTGTTCGCGATTTGCCTCTGAGCGAACGCCCCAGGGAAAGGCTGCTCAAGCTGGGCAGTGAAGCACTTTCTGCCCAGGAGATCTTAGCTCTAATCCTGGGTCGAGGAACTAGAGGTGAGTCTGTTATGATGATTAGCCAGAAATTGCTGGGCCGGTTTGGTAATCTCAAAGGCGTTGCCAACGCTTCTGTGGAGGAATTGACTCAAACGAAAGGCATCGGGCCAGCCAAGGCGGCGCAGATTAAAGCTGCCCTTGAATTGAGCAGGAGGCTGGACGCCGATGTCGGTGAGAAACCCAAGCCCGTTCTCAAATCCCCGGACGATGTGGTTGACGAAGTGAGGAGCCAGTTGAAAGGTAAGAAGAAGGAGCATTTCCTGGTACTCTGCCTGGATACCAGAAACAGGTTGATAAACCGCAAGCTAGTTTCCATAGGCAGCCTGGATACGAGTATTGTACATCCTCGCGAAGTGTTCAAGGAGGCAGTATCTTCCTGCGCCGCCTCAGTAATCTTTGCCCATAATCATCCTTCGGGTGACCCTGAGCCATCCAAAGAGGATATTGAGCTGACCAAGCGACTGGCTAAAGCCGGCGAGATTGTAGGTATTGATGTCCTTGACCACATCATCGTGTGCGATAGGAGTTACTTAAGCCTGAAGGCCAGGAATTTGTTCTAAGTCAATTTACCACAGCTTAATTTGTGAGATATACTATTGAGCGAGTGAGCATCGTGAAGGCTAGCGGAAAAAGCGAGGTTTTCTTTTTTCCTTATGATAGAGGCAGGGCTTTCCTCAGGGGGTTGAGGACTCTTTTCTCCAAGGTAGCCGATATTGTCTCTACGGGTGATTCCGTAGCCGTGAAGGTGCACATGGGAGAATACGGCGGTAGTGCTTACCTCCACCCGCCGATAGTGCGCCGGGCATGTGACCTGATCAAAGAAGCTGGAGGCAAACCATTTGTCACCGATACCACTACTCTTTATCCGTTGGGGAGATTCACTGCCAGCCAGTACCTGGCTACGGCAGCCCGCAACGGCTTTACCGAGGAATCGGTAGGAGCGCCTGTGGTTATCGCTGACGGAGAGCAAGGTTATGACGGAGAATGGGCAAATATCCCCAGGCAGGTTTCTGGTTGCTCTTTAGATAAGATAAAGATAGCCAGGAAGATTTCCGACGCCGACTCTCTGGTAGTTCTCTCTCATGTAAAAGGACATATACAAGCTGGCTTTGGCGGCGCTATCAAGAATGTGGCTATGGGCTGTGTTACCAAGGATTCGAAGGGCGCTCAACACAGGGCGAATCGGGCTATCATCGACATCTCCAAATGCAACGGCTGTGGACAATGCATTGAGGCATGCCGCTTCAAAGCCTTGTCGTTGGTCGAGGAAAAAATGGTGCGTGATGATGAAAAATGCCTGGACTGCAGTCAGTGCCTTTATCTCTGCCCGGAGGCTGTTTACTCCCTACCTCCCGGGGCTAAGGAGAGGTTTCAGATTTCTCTGGCTCATGCCGCAGCTGGGGTACTGGGCCGATTTCAGTCTAAAGTGGCTTTTATCAATTTCATCCAGGATGTAACGCGGTCGTGCGACTGTGTCGCGCCATCAGGTTTTCCAGTAGTTCCCGATATTGGCATCCTCGCCTCCAGGGATATGGTAGCCATTGATAAAGCATCGTTGGATCTGGTTGCCCAAAGCAAGCCGCTGGGGGAATTCGCGGGCATCAGGTCTCCCGATATACTGGGCAAGATAAATGACGCGGATAGCCTGGTCCAAATAAGGACTGCCCGCGAGCTTGGCTTGGGCAACACTGCGTATGAGCTATCTGTAGCGAAATAGACAGCGGTGCAGACAGACTCCAAATACTAATTTCCAAACACTAAACAATATCAAATGACAAAGCTCAGAACTCAAACGAAGCTCTAGGAAGAAGTAGTTTTGTCATTTGGATTTTGACATTTGGGTTTGTTTATGATTTCGCGCTTAGGATTTGGCCTGAAAGATGATGCAAGACAATATGGAAGACATTGACCTGGCTCGCTCTCTTCTCAGGGAAGATAAATGGAACCTGGTAATAGTGAAGAAAGGGCAGGTTCTTTTCGGCTCCAGAGAGCGCGGAATAGCCCCCTTTTTTCAAGCTGTTCGTAGCATAGGCCAGGATTTACATAATGCTGCGGTGGCTGACCGAGTTGTGGGGTTGGCCGTAGCTATGCTGTGTCTTCATGCCCGGGTAAGCTCCGTGTATGCTGGGATAGCGAGCCGGGGAGCTTTTGACATGTTAAAGAGGAAAGGGGTAGCCGTTGATAGCGAAAGCACAGTGCCTCACATCTCCAACTATGATGGCACAGACTTGTGTCCTTTCGAGAAGCTGGCAGAGAGCTGCCAGAAGCCTTCTCAATTGATGGCAGCGTTAAAGTCTCTTTTTGGCGAAGGCGACCAGTGAAAAGAATTTGGCAGTTTGCAGTATTGTGTCTTCTTTTAGCGGCTTTGTTGGTTTCGCCTTCGATTGGTTGCCAGTTTTTCAGCCGTCAAGGCGTCCTTAATCTCTGGGACACAGGTCCTCTAACGCTTGACCCGGCAATTTCTGCCGACATGTCTTCTCATACCTACGTCATGCAAATCTTCTCTGGCCTGGTTCGCCTTGACGGTGAGCTGAACATGGTGCCCGACATTGCTGAGAGTTGGGAGAAAAGTGCCGACGGCAAAACTTATACCTTCCACCTGCGTCAAGGGGTGAAGTTTCATGACGGCAGGGAGGTCAGAGCTGCCGATTTCAAGTACTCTTGGGAGCGGGCGTGTGACCCTGGCACTGGTTCTGGCACAGCTGTTACGTATCTGGGCGATATCGTCGGCGCCAAAGATATGCTGGCGGGAGAGGTGGGAGGAATCTCCGGGGTTGTAGCAATTGGTGAGTATACTCTTGAGGTTACCATTGATGCTCCCAAGGCCTACTTCCTGAACAAGCTAGCTTATCCTACCGCTTTTGTGGTCGATAGGGATAATGTCGAGTCTGGACAAAGCTGGTGGCAGGATCCAAATGGCACAGGACCATTTAAGCTAAAGGAATGGAGGCCAGGGCAGCAATTGATTTTGGAACGCAACCAGATTTATTACGGCGGACTCGCCAAATCTGAGCAGATCGTATTTCGCTTTCTCGCCTTTTCGCCGATGGCCTTATACGAAACAGAATGGATTGATATCGCTCCTGTTTCCGTGAATTACATTGACCAGGTTAGTGACGAGACTAACCCGCTTCATCAGGAGTTGGCTGTAGCGCCTGAGCTCAGCCTCTACTATATTGGCTTCAACACTGCTCGACCTCCCTTCGACGATGTTAATATTCGGCGTGCCTTTTGTCTGGCTGTGAATAAGGAGCATATCGCTAAGGTTATACTAAGGGACATGATAAATGAAGCTGATGGTATTTTGCCGCCGGGCATGCCTGGCTATGACGAAACTCTCGAGGGACTGGCTTACAGTGTGGAACAGGCCAAAGAACTTATCGCTGCCTCGAAATACGGGGATGTCTCAAACTTACCTCCTATCACCCTGACTGTTGATGGCTATGGCAATAGCATTCCTGCTTATCTGGGCGCCATCATGCAGCAATGGCAGGAGAACCTCGGTGTGGAAGTCTCAGTGAGGCAACTGGAAACTGAGAATTTTCTTTATGACCTGAAACAAGAGAAGGATGAGATGTTCATGCTGGGCTGGGTAGCTGACTACCCCGACCCGCATAATTTCCTGGATATTCTCTTTTATACCGGAAGCGAGAATAACATCTTCGAATACAGTAACCCCACTCTGGATGCTTTACTTGACCAGGCAGCCATTGAACAGAACGGGGCTGTACGCCTGGCTAAATACCAACAAGCTGAACAAATGGTGGTTGATGACGCCCCTTGTCTTCCCCTGTTTCATGGTACTAACTACGTCGTGGTAAGGTGGTATGTCAAAGGCTATGAGCTAGGTCCCCTCGGTATTCCGGATCTGAGCAAGGTGTATATCGACAAGGGCTAAGTTCCAAGTCTCAAAGACGCTCGGCTTCAAATCCTAAACAAGCCCAAATGTCAAGATCCAAATGACAATTGAAATCCAAATGCTCAAATATCAAAACCACTCCTCTTTGTTATCTGGTTTTTGGATTTGATTTGACATTTGAGCTTTGTCATTTGATATTGCTCGGAGTTTATAGATCAGTATTTAGAGTTTTCCCCTTCAGGGTTTGGGTCTCGGATTTCTTATCCTTCCCTATTGGCGACAATTGGCGAACAGCCTCACAGCTACATTGGGATAGTTCGTGGTGGTATAATGATGATGGATGGAAAGGGAGGCGATGCTCTATGAGACGCTCCCCGGCGGCAGGGTGAGGTGCCATGTTTGCCAGTGGCGGTGCCTTGTCAACCCCAGTAAGCTTGGCGTCTGCCGTATGCGCATCAATCGGGATGGCAAGCTCTTTGCCATGAATTATGCCGAGGTATCCTCCATGGCGCCCGACCATATTGAGAAAAAGCCCCTGTTTCATTTCTTCCCTGGCACCTTTGCCTTCTCTTTAGGCACCTGGGGATGCAATTTCCACTGCAAGGGATGCCAGAACTGGGAGATTTCCTGTGTGGACATTCCGCGAGATTCCAGACAATTGCTCCCGGAAAGCGAGATAGAGCTGACCAAGAGGTATGATTGCCAGGGCATCGCCTGGACTTACAATGAGCCGGCGATCTGGTTTGAATACACTCTGGAGTCAGCCAGGCTGGCCAAAGAGAATAATCTATACACTGTCTATGTGACCAATGGCTATGCCACGTCTGAAGCTCTGGATGCCATAGGACCCTGGCTTGATGTCTGGAGGGTGGACGTCAAGGGCTTCACTGACGGGTACTATCGCCAGCTAGCCAAGATTCCTCACTGGCAAGGTATTCTGGACGTCACCAGGCGGGCTAAAGAGAAGTGGCATATGCATGTTGAGGTGGTGACCAATATCGTTCCGACGATGAACGACGACGAGGAGCAACTCAGGAACATTGCCACGTGGATTCGAGATGACCTGGGTGAACTCACACCCTGGCATGTAACTCGTTTCCATCCTCTGCATGAATTTACTCACCTGTCAGCTACTCCGGTAGCCACCTTAGAGATGGCATATAAGATCGGGAAAAAGGCGGGGCTGAAATTCGTCTATCTGGGCAATGTGCCGGGGCATGAGTATGAAAACACCATGTGTTATTCGTGTGGCAAAATGGTTGTTCATCGCATCGGCTATGATGCCGAGGTGGTGGGACTGGACGGTTCGAGGTGCAAGTTCTGTGGA
>JALHUO010000114.1 GCA_022866545.1 Dehalococcoidia bacterium
ACTTACCATATTCAAATTTGGGAATATTTTGAATAGCCGCTGCCGCCTGTTTTTTGCTCATCCCCCATAATCCAAGGGACTCTTGGAAGCTCCCGTCAGCGACATCCGGCAGCAAAGGTAAGAAACCCATGCTTATGCCAGCAACGTAGCAGCTCTGAAACTTGTCAATAGCAATAGTCCAGCCGTAGCGCCGCGCCATATTGATTGCATGACATAGCGAAACGGTTATTCCTGCCTCTTTTTGAGGTGTCCTGGTCTTGTCGGGGAGTTCTTTTTCGGATTCGCACATCCGGATTGCCAATGGAAAAGTCTGTGGACGCACATAGCGAGTCAACGCCTCGTCAATTTGTTTTAGATCTGCCATGTTCTGTTCCTCCTTTGTTTTGTTAATAATACTGACCTGATAAACGAGAAGCTCCCTCGGGTTCTGACAAACCTGACCTCTCACGGAGTTTCTATCTTATCTTCGAGGTTCTGCCATGTATACCTTATCAGAGTTTCTGCCCGTTTTCCAGCGCTTGCCTCAACTATGATGACTGCGCCATAGCAATCCAGTGTGCCAGGTAGCTAAACCACGAGCGCCGCAAAGTAAGAGCCGAGGCTCAGCCTCGGCTCTTACACCGTTTCTCTAAACTACCCGCCACTCACCCGGTGTTCAGAAATGCTGTTACGCCCACCAGCCTCACGCTCACCACAAAGCGTGGGTCCAAGTTAGTATTCTCACAATCGGGTCGACAAAGCCCATCCTCACCACTGTTCTTAAGACCTCGTGCTGGGAGATAAAGTTGGCTACGGGAGGGCTGGCTTTATAATAGAAGGATACAAGCCTGGCACCCAGGCTGTTGGGCAGCAGGACCGCGTCCCTGAACTCTCTCAGGATGTCTATTTCCTTGGCTGTATCGGTACCGTAGGCTGCAGTGGCGATGAAACACCCCGTTCGGGTGCTACCATGACGGGTATTGGGAGCGACATCGGTGAAACCCAAGGAGAGGTCGCCGATGACATCAACCACGTTCATGTAGCCATCATCCTCGAGCATGTCCAGGGGAATGGCAAACCAGAAGGACTGATTGCCGGTGAAAACAGGGAAACTGCCTGCCTCGTAGAATTCCTCATAATCCGGATCCCATAACGCCAGGATTCCCAATAGCTCTTGAGACGAGGCCTGTGACGGCACACTTTCAAGCTGCAGTTCACCACTGGTTACCTGAAGGGGTAAGGGCAACTCCTCTCCCATCAGCCACGACGCAGGGAAAATGAGAGCAGCGGCGTCGGCTCCAATGTCATTGGTCAATCCATCAGGATCTTCCGATACAAAGCCAGTCCAGGCCTTCCGGTCGAGGTCAAGAAACATTTCATTAATGTCAAAATCGGGGTCGATGGGCTCAGCGGTCCTGACCCGGAAGCAGATGGTGGTATTGTCCAGATAGAAATCGGCGCCCACAATATCGGGACCATAGTCTTCAAACTGGTCGCCGACGGGGTCGGTGATGAAACTGGTCCAGGCAGGCTCAATTACCCATGTGTTGGCAAGGCAGTTGTTCTCCTCGCTTAGTTCATCCACAACGCTGTAGAAGTCGGCGCATACTATTATTTCATCAGTTGAGGGACTAATTGTCACGATAGTAGAGAAAGAGCCTGAATACTCTTGTCCCGGGGCAAGTGCCACTGGCACGGGTTTAGTTTCAACTTGGAACTCGTCCACGGTAAGGGCCATCTCATGACCCGCCGGAACAGCCACATTGCCCTGGTTCTTCACGACATAGCCAACTATGTAGGTTCCTTCGTCCTGGTTTAGCCATATCTCCGATTTATCGACGATCACCAGATCCGGTCCTTCACCGGTGATGCCATGACCCTCATTGGGAGCGACATCGGTGGGCTCCGAGGAGTCGCCGATGACATCCACCACGCTCATAACCCCATCATCGCCCAGCATGTCCAGGGGGATGCTAAACAAGAAAGACTGATTGCCGGTGGAAACGGGGAAGTCGCCTGCATACCAAAAGACGCCCCCAAAAATTGGTAACCATACATATAGCTGTCCCGTCAGTCCTGTGGATGACGCCTGCGCGGCCTCAGCTTCAAGCGGCTGTTCACCATCACTCTTGTGAATGGGTAGGGGCAACTCCTCTCCCGCCATTGATGTGGGGAGGACAATAGCAACGGCGTCGGCTCCGATGTCATTGGTAGGCAGGAGAGGGTCATCGGACACAAAGCCGGTCTGGGCATTCAGATCGAGGTCAAGGAACATATAATTCAAGGTATCATTCGGGTCAATGGCCTCAGCAGTCCTGCCCCGGAAGTAGATGGGTGTATTATCAAGATAAAAGTCGGCGCCCACGATATCGGGACCGTAGCCAGAAAACTGGTCGCCAACGGGGTCGGTGATGAGCTCAGTCCAGACGATTATACTAATTGACAGTTCCCTGGTCGCCGCAGCCTCGGCAGCATCAGTCACTTCGACGGTGAAGTTGCAGGTGCCCGCTTCAGTGGGTATCCCCGAAATAACGCCGGTATTACCGTCAAGCCCCAGCCCGTCGGGCAGAGTACCGTTTATTATCGCCCAGGTGTAGGGCTTGGTGCCCCCAACGGCTTTGAGGGTCGCCTGATATTCCTCACCCACCACGGCCAGAGGCAACTCGCGGGTGCCAACAAAAACGCCTACGTCGATAAGTCCCCCGGCTGCAAGCACGCCCCTTACAAGGATTGTCCTGGCGTCTTCAGTCCAGTCGGGCACATTGGTCCAAGATTGGGGCGCAAGGCTAGCCAGGAGAATGTGCAGGCTTTCGCCGTATGCGCCCAGCGCCACTGCATCACCCCGTACCCCCTGGTTCTCAGAACCAACCGCGGCTATGGTGCAGCCGGAATAGTTCGAGAACCAGGCATGGTCACAGCCACCACCGGTGATGATGGTTATGTTATCGCCTTCGCCCCAGCCTTCAAGAAGCGGGTTAGCCTGTTCCACCTGGTAAGACACATTGCCATCCCCCGAATCATAACTCCGTCCGGCCGGGTCGCCGAGATACGATCGCAGCAGCGATATCCCCCCGCCCCCATACGAGTCGGTGAAGACGACGCCTACCTGGTTATCGCTTGCTGCCTCCAGGAACTCCAGGAAGGCGGATGCTCCGGGGGCATCGGGTTGATTTACCACAACGGCATCGTAGTGGAAAATATCATCTATTATATCCCAGTCCCTTTCCTCTGCCCAAATGTCATTGGCTATAAGAAGGTCGTTCAACTGGGATTCGTAATCACCTAATACCGCCACCACGGCCAGGACAGGCTCAAGGGTAAAATTCACTGTGACGGTTTCATTTTCGGCAACAATCACATCGGGAATCACAGATTTCCGATAGCCCCAGGTCCAGGCACTGACATTATAGGTTCCTATCAGCGCCTCCATAGAATACTGGCCAGTCTCGTTTGTGGCGGTGCTAAGCGGAGTATCCAGCAGGGTGATAATTGCCCCTTCAACTGGCTCATCCGTTTCCACGTCAGTGACCGTGCCCTCGATGAACCCTGTGGGCACTGGCTCCAGAGTGAAGTTCTGAGAAGAGAAGGCATCTTCCACAACCTCGACTGTGGCATTCCCCTGGTAATAGCCATAGGCACTGGCAGTGACATTATAGGTGCCCGGCGGCAGGAAAGACCGATAGTAACCCGAACCATCGGTGTATCGCAGTCGCCCGGGATCGGAGATTGATATCTCCACCCCCTCCAGCGGCTCCTCGGTCTCCGCATCGGTGACAAGTCCTTCAATGCCGGATTCAAGAGTCACCAGAGACACTGCCTCAGAAGCATCGATTCTGCCCCACCCATATCGGGTGTCCTGCCATATATCGCCGAGGTCAACGGCGGTCTCGTAAAGGACATCATAGACATCCTCGACGGTCAGCGCTGGGTTACCCTCGACCATGAGCGCCACCGTCCCGGCAACATGGGGTGCTGCCATAGATGTTCCTGACAGATACTCATACTCCCCACCAGGAACCGACGAATAGACGCTAACTCCCGGTGCGCTGAAATCGGGCTTGATATATGGCTCCGGGTAAGATGCGGGCCAATCCACTACCTCTCCACTACTGAACGATGCAACTTCATCGTCTATGTCCGTGGCACCAATTCCAAAGGCTTCGTAGACATTGCCCGGGCTTCCTGAAGTTCCCTCTCCAGAGTTGCCTATGGATGCGATGAGCACTATGCCGGCAGCTTTTATGTTCTGGACTGGTTCTATAAATGCATCATAATAACCAGTCGCTCCCAGAGACATGCTGATCACATCGGCTGGCTCTCCTGCTGGGTTGTCATACTGGTCAACGGGGTCAGTGCACCACTCCATGCCGGCGATGATCTGGGCATATGTCCCACTGCCTCCAGGGAGGACAAGCCCGTGCATCAGGAAGGCGCCGGGAGCAACCCCTATGGCGATGCCGCTGGTGTTGCCGCCAACACAGGTACCAGAGGTGTGGGTCCCATGATCGTCCGTATCATGAGGCCCTGACCCTATGACGATATTCCCATAGCTGTTGAACTCAATCCAACCCCCAGGATAAGTGGGGTCAGCAGGGTTATCTGTCCACATCTTTCCCGCAAGGTCGGGGTGGCTTATATTGACTCCTGTGTCCAGGACTGCCACTTGCACGCCGGAGCCGGTGATATTCATGTCCCACACTTCGGGGACGTGTATCTTCTCCAGCCCCCAGGTGCAGTTTACCGCAAGAGCCGCGGGGAGACTTTCTTCCTCCAGTGGCTCAGGGATGGTTATCTCGAAGTTCTCAAAAAGCCTTTCAACTTTCGTCAAGGAAACAAACTCATCCAGCATATCTACCGGCACTTCAGCCAATATAGCGTTGCTGAGCCAAAATGTATTCAGAACAGTCGCACCCCTCGTCTTCAGCCATTCCAGCACCTTTTTCTGGCTTTGGGTTGCCTGCCGCTTGAGTTTCTCGACTACATCGTTCTCTTCGATACCGGCCAGCAATGCGCCTTCCAGTTTTATGACCACGGTGACTCTTCCTCTCTCATCCGCCCTTTGTTCTAGGACCTGGATATCACTGGCTAACGTCTGAGCTCTATCCCCCGAACCTTGAGGGAATATGGCACACCCTGGCAGCAACAAACCCAGCACCAGCACGATGGTCAATAGTCCCTTTGCGAGCCTAGTTCTCATTTATCACCTCCCATGTTATATCTATTCTCTCGATTATCTTTTGGCACAGCGTCAATAATCATTAGCCCTCATGTTGCCTCTCCTTATATTAAATCCATTCGTTTGGCTGTCTTCTGCAACAGCACAAAACCGACCCTTTCAAGGTCGGTTTCATCGCCAGCTAGCCTGTGACCAGCTGGAGACGCCGTCTTATCGCTCCCTGCAATCTCTCTTCCCCGCCATTCTGCCACTGCTGCACCTCACCTCCTGGTCAGCACATAGGACAATCAATATAACAGATTCGACTTTCCCAGAGCCTATCGTTTATTATTGTATCACATTCTTCGCACCGCCAAGCACTTTTGGGGGAAAGGGTTACGTATTGCGGAATTCCTGTGCTATCTTCGAGGTGCAGCCGCGACGATTCAGGGTAAGCTGTTAGAATTCCCGCCTGTTTTCCAGAGCTTGCCCCAGGGTCAGGTCATCAGCATATTCCAGCTCAGCACCGAAAGGCAAACCACGGGCCAGGCGAGTGACGCGAACGCCGAGGGGCGTGATAAGCTGATGCAGATACATAGCCATAGTCTCGCTCTCGACGTTGGGATTGGTTGCCACAATCACTTCCGTTACTGAGCCATCTTTGAGGCGAACCAGAAGCTCCTTTATCTTTAGGTCTTCAGGCCCGATACCCTGTGTTGGGATGATAGTCCCGTGAAGGACGTGGTAAACGCCGTTATATTTTCCTGTCTGGTCCAGAGGGAGGATGTCTGAAGGTTTCTCCACAACACAAATCATAGAATGGTCACGTTCTTTGTCCTGGCAGATGCGGCAAGGGTCACAATCTGTGTTGTCAAGACAGACCGAGCAAAGTTTTATCTTTTCCTTTAGCGTCAAAATAGCCTCGGCTAAAGCCTTAGCTTCTTCGTCAGGACTGCGTAAGAGATGATAAGCCAGCCGCTTAGCGCTTTTTGGCCCGATTCCCGGCAGCTTATTCAATTCCTCTATTAATCTGGATATAGGCGCGGCGACAGTTCTCATCTTCTCTGGCCCTTCAGTCTTTCTATCATTCTGAGCGGGAGCGAAGAATCTTCGCTCCCGCGCTAGTCTCTTCCCCTGCGTTTCACTCAGGGGTCAGGGTGTTATAAGAGTGGCGTGTCTCCAAACTTCGTTCTAAAGTAACCCCGGTATATTGAGACCACCGGTCAAACTGCTGAGGTGCTTGCTAACAAGTTCCTGCGACTTGGCAACAGCCTCGTTAACGGCGGTCATGACCAGATCTTGCAGTAACTCAACATCTCCTGCTGCGAACACTTCGGGAGATATCTGCACAGAATGCACCTTCTGGTGTCCATCCATCACCACTTTGACGGCGCCACCTCCGCTGGTAGCTTCTACAGTGATGCTGCCCAGTTCCTCCTGGGCTTTAGCCAGCTTTGCCTGAAGTTGCTGGGCTTGACGCAATATTGATTTATCCATTTCATTCCTTTCGTTCGGCTCTGCTCAGGACAACGATTCCTGCTCACTAATCCTGGCTCCCATTTCCAGCGCAGCTTTAATGACGGGATTCTGTGTTCTTGGCTGAGACGGGACTTCCTTCTTGGAATCAACTAAAACACACCGTACCTTATAGGGCCGACCAAAGACCTCCTTGAGTTTCTTCTCCACCAGATGTCGGTATTTAGCGTCTTCGATTTTCTCCATATGGAAGGAATAATAGAAACCTAACACCAGCGTATCGTCCTCAAGACCTACGGGGTCACAGGCACTGCGCAAGAAAGCATCCAGGTTACCACTGGAACCTTCCCCTCGCAAGGATTTGATGAACTCCCTCCAGCGGCCGCGGACGTAATCAATGTCCTGAGGAGTCTCTTTGCCCGCAATCTCAGAAGTACCCGCTGCGGTAAGAACCTCGCTAGCATCTTCAGTCCCCACCCTATCGGGGGCCGACGCTACAGGAACGTCAACTCCGACTCCTTCAGGAGCCTTAGTCACCTCAGGAGCATGCACTATCTCTGGAGCTGGGGTCATAGTTGGCTGCTCTTGTCCGGCTTGTGAAGACAAAACACAATCCAGCAAAGCCATTTCCAAGGACAAAGCGGAGTAACTATCGCTGCGAAAATCTATGCCGGAGAAAGACTTGACTGCCTTAAGCAGATAATCCATCGGAGCATTGGTGGCGAGGTTGTTCATTTCAGCTAAATCTTCGCTGGTAATATCCAGCGCCTCTCCGCATCCGGATTTAGCGAGCAACAATCCTCGAAGGTATTCTACCAAGCCCATGTTGAACTGACGAAGATCAACGCCATCGCTGTTGAGGCTATTTACGGTTTTTAGCCCAGCAGCCACATCCCTGCTGACCACACATCGTGCTAGTTCTCTAACTCGCGAATCCCTGCCAATGCCCAGTTCCGCTTGGATCTGACCAAGCTCAATCCGATTGCCATAGTAGGCAATCATTTGCTGCAGAATATTCTCGGCGTCTCTGAGGCTCCCGGTAGCAGCACGGGCGATAAGCTCTAGGGCACTCGGCTCGACGCGAATTCCCTCCTTCTTGCAGATCAGCTTGAGCTTATCCATTATCTCCGTTTGCCTCAGGCGATGGAAATTAAACCGCTGACATCTCGATACTATAGTGGTGAGCACCTTATGTGCTTCTGTGGTAGCCAAAACGAAGATTACATGTGGGGGTGGCTCCTCCAGTGTCTTCAGCAAGGCATTGCAGGCTGCCTCGGTAAGCATGTGGACTTCGTCTATGATATATACCTTGTAGCGAGCAAGGCTTGGGGCATAGTTTGTCTTTTCCCTCAGGCTCCGGATTTCATCAATGCCACGATTGCTGGCGGCATCTATCTCTATCACATCCAAAGCCCTGCCCTCAGTGACTGAACGGCACATATCGCAGGAATTGCACGGCTCGCCACCTGCTTTGTTAGGACAGTTGACTGCCTTGGCTAAGATACGCGCCATGCTTGTTTTGCCTGTGCCTCGTGGGCCGCAGAAAAGATAAGCATGAGCTATCTTCCCACTCTCTACAGCGTGACGCAGAGTCTGAGTCACAGGCTGTTGTCCCACCACCTCGCTTAAGGTCTGTGGCCGCCACTTGCGGTAGAAAACCTCGGAAGCCATACGCTCTTATTATACACCCCTCCACCCAATCCCCAAAGGAGATTATCCGCCAAATTAGGGGCAAGACATCGGATCTTCCGTCGCACAAGCGGTGAGACTGCCTGTATTACAAAGGCAAATGACGACAAGATCTAGGGGGACAGAAGCCTCCAGTGGCTAAACCAAGGAGCTATTGTTGCTGCCTGACTTACTCAGGCTTGGGCACTCAGTTCTTCAAGCTCCTACTTGTTGGCTTGCTTCTCAGCCCAGTCGCCTGCCAGAGGGACCTTCCACATCTTGCCCTGGTATGCCAGAAGCATGAGAGCAATCCACAAGCCGACAGTTATCACCCAGACAATTATGCCCAGCACGTGTGCAAACCACCATAGCCCGATTATGGGTAGCAACGGAGCCAATGCAACGGCACCGATCATCGACAGAATAATCTGGATGACGGTCAATGCCCCAAAGACCACAATGGACTGCCAGGCATGGAATTTGACGAAGGTGCTCTTCTTCTCCAGCACTACGAATATTATCCCCGTTATCCATCCTGCTACGTAACAAAGAAGGCCGGCTACGTTGGCTGTCAGGCCTGTGCTACTCTCAGCTTCGGGCTTAGCCGTACCCTCGGTTGGCGTTGTCGCGACACCAAGCCCGGCACCGCACTTGGAGCAAAACTTGGCCCCCTCTGGGTTTTCCGCACCACATTTAGAGCAAAACATGTTCACCTCCTTATGTTAAATCTATATCACGTATTGCGGATATGTCAATAACTGATTTCTGTGACCCCCGCGCTAAAGAAAGCCTAGATTCTTCCCTTTAGTTAGGCAAGGCCGCAGCTTTATGTCTGCATTGATAATGGCGATCCAGCAAGTTGCAGTGGAGTCTGAGCTTCGGAGAAGCTCTTAGCGCAAAGCTCACCCTAGGATTGTCAAGATACCCTCACGAATCATCTTCACGGCGATGGCAGCCAAGAGTAACATGATTACCTTTGATATAGCAGCCACGCCGGTACGTCCTAGAAAAGCCACAATTCGAGTAGCCTGTCTGAAAAGCGCCCACTGTATCACCAGATTGAGGACAAAGGAGGAGAGCACAATGGCGATGTGATACCGGCCCATCAGCAATAGCAAGGCAGCAAGCACAGCGGGCCCGACAACCAGAGGAGTGCCTAGAGGTACAACGCCGATCATCTCGGACGCTGATACATCCTCGGTCTCAAGCGACTTGCCGGTGATCAAATACCTGATGGCCAGAACCAGCAAAATGATGCCACCGGCCATTAAGACGTCGGTCACCTCGATGCCCAGAAGCGAAAAGATGGCTTTTCCGACAGCGACGAATAACAGACCTACACCGAAAGCAGTGAGCATGGCCAAATTCGCGGTCTTCTTACGATGCGTGGCTGTTCCTTGTTGTGTGAACGCGAGAAAGATAGGCAGATTCCCCACGGGGTCCATGGCGACGAAAAGAGGAACGAAAGTCAAAGCTAATTCTCGAATGATGTCTGCCATGTCACCCGAAATTCTACTTTCTCAATCCTAAGCTTATAGTCTTCCGCATAATCCTGCAAAGAATTCCTCTCCCTTGATGGGAGAGGATTAGGGTGAGGGTGGAATCCCCCTCCCTCTAACTCCCTCCCGCCAGGGGAGGGAGAACCATAGGGGCATCTGCAACTAACTTCGGATTCGTTTTCGGTTTACGGTTTGGATTTCTCATTTCTTCAAGGCGCCAAAGCGGATTTCGCATGATTCAACTCTGTCGGAAAACCCAGGTGGCCGAAGCCACGCTATCATCTTCGTCTAAGCCCATTAGCCTGGCTCCCCGGCCATTCCTGCTCTGGATTGAGACCTGCTCCATGGGAATGTTTACCACGTTTCCTTTAGTTGATAACATGACGAGAGAGCCCTGCGGGGAGACAAGCTTGGACAAGGCTAGATTACCCGTCTTTGGGTTAACCCTGTATGTCCGGACCCCCTTGGTCCCCCTATTGTGAACCGGATAATTCTTTATCGGCGTCAGCTTGCCAAACCCTTTCTCGGTCACTGTGAGAACATAGGCGTCGGGAAGGACAATGCCCATCCCAATAACATAATCGTCGACAAGGCGAATGCCCCGAACGCCGCCACTGGTTCGGGACGCTGTCCTCAAGCTTTTGACCTGAAATCGAATAGCCTTCCCATTCCGGCTCACCAGGATGGCCTCATCTTCATCGGCGACCACGCTGGCTGAGGTCAGCTTATCCTTATTTCTGAGTCCCATGGCAATGATGCCATTCCTCCTTATAGAAGCAAACGCACCCAGGTTGGTCTTCTTTATCACTCCACCTTTAGTGGCCATTAATAAGAACTTTTTCGCAGGAAAGCTTGCGATGGCTAATAACACAGTCACCTCGTCTTCCAGGTTGATGGGTAATAGGTTGACCAGGGCTATCCCCTTGGCCGTGCGGGAAGAATCCTCCGGAACCTCGTAGCACTTAAGACAGTAAACCTTGCCAGTGCTGGTAAAGAAAAGGAGGTTGTCATGTGTGTCAGCCACCAGGATGTGGCTCACTGTATCGCCACCCCGGGTTACCATTCCCATGATGCCTTTTCCACCACGATGTTGCAGCCGATAAGTGCTGGCGGAGATTCTCTTAATGAACCCCTTGTTAGTGAAGGTGACTACCATTGACTCGTGCGGGACAAGGTCTTCCGTACGAAATTCTTCGATTTCTTCTGTCTTCACTACCGTGCGCCGCGTGTCACCATAGTTGGATTTGAGCTCCTGAACATCTTGGCCAACCAGTGAGTATACCTTCCGGGGGTTAGCCAACAAATCTTCAAGATAGGAAATATTCTTTATGACAGCGGCATATTCCTCAGTTATTTTGTCTTGCTCTAGCTTGGCCAATCTGCGAAGTGGCATATCAAGGATAGCTTGGGCTTGAATTTGTGACATAGTGAAAGCCGCCATCAAATTGGCACGAGCAGATTCTACGGTTTGAGACTGTCGAATGATCTTGATTACCTGCTCCAGGTTGTTGAGGGCGATTCTGAAGCCTTCGAGGATGTGAGCCCTATCCTTTGCCTTATCAAGTTCAAACTGAGACCTCTTGGTAATGACCTGAAAGCGAAAGTCAATGTACGAAGTCAGTGCCTCTCTAAGGTTAATTACCTTAGGTTGTCCATCAACCAAAGCAACCATATTGATGTGGAAGGAAGATTGCATCGTGGTATGCTTGTAGAGGTTGTTGAGCACCTGTCGGGGCTGGGCTTCTTTTTTGAGTTCGATGACTATGCGCATGCCTTCCCTATCCGACTCATCACGCACCTCGGCTATGCCCGAGATCTTTTTCACTTTGGCCAGCTCGGCTATTTTCTCTACCAAAGTTGCTTTGTTTACCTGATAGGGAAGTTCGGTAACCAGTATTTGTCTCTTGCCTGCCTTGGTGGTCAGCTCTCTGGCTTTGGCTCGAAGTACAATCTTTCCTTGACCTGTGGTGTAGGCGTTGTCTATGCCGCCCTTTCCCCAAATTATCCCGCCAGTGGGAAAATCGGGGCCTTTGACTAGCTCCAGTAGTTCCTCTGCAGTGGCTTC
>JALHUO010000115.1 GCA_022866545.1 Dehalococcoidia bacterium
CCCCGCAGTTGGGAGCTTCGAAACCACCTATGCAGCCGGTTTCGCCGCAGAGAGGAAAAAGATTCAGGAGGACATCGCCTCAAGGAAATCTTCTATGGCTTTGTTGACCACTTCCGGCTGCTCAGCGAAAACAAGATGGCCAGCCTTAGGAACAATCAGCACCCTCGAGTTGGCGATCTTGGCTCCTAGATGATTAGCGTATTTCACCGGCGTCATTACGTCTGATTCACCGCAGATGATAAGTGCTGGCAGCTTTATCTCATGGACTCTGTCCATGATGTCGAACTTATCACAGCACAGGAAGTCATTGAGCATAACGGCAGGGCCGATAGCTTTCTGTTTCTCTACGACTTCCCTCTTATAATCCTCGGGGGTTGAGCGATACATCTCTTCGACCAGTTCATACCACTTCTGGGGATTGCCCTTAATGGCCTCTTCACAGGGAATCAAAAACGTAGGGTGGACTCTAAGCCTGGCTCCACTGCCTATGATGATAATCCCCTTCAACTCCTGGGGGTATTTGAGGGCATACATCAGAGCTATAGCTCCGCCGAAGGAGTGCCCGGCCAAAACCACATCTTTGCATCCCCTCCCCTTGATGTACTTCCTGAGCCAATCAACACATTCTCCCACACTCTTAAGGATTTGACCATGAGGGTGTCCGGGCAAGTTGACAGCATGGCTGTCTGGGAAGTACTCTGTCTGATAGCGCCAGATGTCCCCACAAGCGCCTGAACCGTGGATAAAAATGATGCTCATTTCTCTATTGGGTAAGATATTATAGTCAAGAAGGAGGTGTCAACTCTGATATGATGGAAATTCAAAGTGTCTATTTCCCTGAGCCGGGTAGTGCCAACACTGAGAAAACCCTGGAAATAGCGAAGAGGAGAGCCGAGCAGCTAGGGATAAAAACCATAGTGGTAGCCTCCACCAGCGGGGAAACCGGGGTGAAGGCAGTGAAGGTGTTCGCTAACCACAAGGTAGTGGTAGTTACTCATGCTGCCGGGTTTCCAGCCCCCGATGTTCAGGAACTAACAGAACAAAACAGGGCCAAGATAGTGGATAAGGGAGGAACAATCTTGACTGCCACCCATGCCTTTGGCGGCGTAGGCAGGGCAGTTCGCCGCAAGTTCAATACCTATCAGGTGGATGAGCTTATAGCTCAAACCTTGAGGGTCTTCGGGCAGGGTGCCAAAGTAGCTTGCGAGATAGTTTTGATGGCTGCCGATGCCGGTCTCATAAGGACGGATGAGGAGGTAATCTCTATCGGCGGCACCGGGAGCGGAGCAGACACGGCACTGGTCGTTAAGCCAACTCATACCCACGACTTCTTTGAGTTGAAGGTCAGGGAAGTCCTGTGCAAGCCAAGATAGTAGACTGTCTTATTTACCTTAGCGAATTGGCCAACCCACAAACATGCTGGAGAAAAAATGGACAACGCGTTACAATAAAGGGCCAATTTTGAATAATCACACCGAGGGAAGGAGATAAGCAATGGTAAAGAGCCAAGATTTGTTGACCGAAGTTGAATCCAAGGAGCTTCTTAAGAAAGCAGGGATACCCGTTGTTGAAGCGAAGCTGGCCCGAAGCAAGAAAGAGGCTGTTTCCCTAAGCAGGGAAATGGGCTTTCCCGTAGTGTTGAAAATAAGCTCCCCCGATGTGGTGCACAAAAGCGACTCCGGCGGTGTTAAACTGGGACTAGCCAACGCCGCTCAAGTAGGCAAGGCTTACAGCGAGATCGTATCATCCATCAAGAAAGCATACCCGCAAGCCCAAATCGATGGTGTATCGGTACAAGCAATGGCTCCGCCAGGAGTGGAAGTGATTGTGGGAATGAGTAAGGACGCTCAATTCGGCCCCGTGCTCATGTTCGGTCTCGGCGGTATATTGGTTGAGGTCCTAAAGGACGTTTCGTTCAGAATAGTCCCGGTCACCGAAAGGGATGCCCGGGAAATGGTCAAGGAAATAAAGGGATATCCCGTACTGCAGGGTTACCGGGGCCAAAAACCAGCCAGCATCCCGGCACTGGAGCAGCTAATAGTCAAGGTGTCTCAGTTCGTCGAGAAGAATCCTCAAATAAAAGAACTCGACCTAAATCCCATATTCGCCTATCCTGACAAAGCCGTGGCTGTTGATGCTCGAATAATCCTGGAATGACAATCTTAAGACCGTTGTCTCGATAGCCGGAAGTTGCCAGATGTGGTTTTCACCAGACATATTGAGGTAACCGAGGCTTAACTTTGTTTGAGGAAAAGCTTAAGGAATTCGAGCCTATCTTTTACCCCGAATCTATTGCCGTCGTGGGTGTATCAGCTACCTCTATAAAGGCCGGTTCTCTCTGGGTGATGGACTTGCGTTCTGCTGGTTTCCCAGGAGCCATTTATCCCGTCGGTTCCAGCGGCGGTCGCATTGGTGACCTCGAGATTTTTCCCAACCTCCGGCTGGTCCCCGGAGAAGTAGATTACGTTATTGTAGCCATCCCCCGACAATCCGTGTTGGAGCTCCTCGATGATTGTGCAGCCAAAAATGTCAAAGCTGTCCATTTCTTCACTGCTGGATTCAGTGAGACAGATACGCAACAGGGACGCAAGCTAGAGGAACAAATGCTTGAGAAAACACGACAGGGAAACATGCGGATTATTGGCCCAAATTGCATAGGTGTATATTGTCCGGAACACAGAATTCCATTCCTCATGGGGATACTCGGTGAAGACGGTTCCGTGGGCTTCGTATCTCAGAGCGGCGGCATTGCCACCAAATTGGCGACAATCGGGATAGCCCGCCACATCAACTACAGCAAAGGAGTTAGCTTTGGCAATGGCATTGATTTGGATGCCAGCGATTTTCTGCAATACCTGGCTGCCGATCCCAAAACCAAAGTCATTGGTGCGTACCTCGAAGGTACAAGAGACGGAGCTCGTCTTTTCAGTACTATGAAGGCAGTGGCCAAGATAAAGCCCTTGATTGTCTGGAAAGGAGGAAGAACAGAAGCTGGCGCTAAGGCTGCCATGTCCCACACCGGTTCTCTAGCCAGTTCAGCCACCATCTGGTCAGCGATGCTGAAGCAAGTTGGCGCCATAGAAGCGCACAGTCTGGAGGAACTGACAGATACCCTGCTTATTTTCCAACGGCTGGGACACGGGCGAGGTACCCGGGCAGCCATTATTGGTGGCCTGGCTGACGGCGGTGGCGGCAACTCGGTAGCTGCTGGCGACGCCTGCCTGGAGAACGGGCTCAGCGTCCCACCACTCTCCTTCGAAACAAAGCAGAAACTGAGCGAGCTCCTGGGAGAAGTAGGAAGCATCCTGTGTAATCCGGTAGATGTCAGCCAGGCACAATTTCGAGGTCTGGCAACTCTATTGCAGGCCATAGATTTGGTAGTAAGAGACACTATTAGCGACATTGTCTTAATCCAAGAGGACATAGAAATTCTGTTGCCAATTTACTCCCAAAAAGGGCTGGAGGAAATAAACGGATTCCTCATAGAGCTCGCAGGGATGCAAAATAAACCCATAATAGTCGTTTTGCCGCCCGGCTCTGTTGAAGCAGAGAGATTGCGGATAGAGCGGAAACTCCTCGCAGCTTCCATCCCGGTCTTCAGTTCCATGGAACGTGCCGCCAGAGCTATTTACAGGCTTAACCAATATTGCTGCCGGCGGGAGGCTAGCTGAAGCCATCAAGCTGTTGTTCTGCGCAAACTTGAAGCCCCCGCAACAGGAATTTCGAATCCAAGCCATGATCCAAGAACACAATACGAAAAAAATCGACCTGGAATGGAATGACGATGATGTGGTCCCTGCCGTTGTCTACCCTAACCTGGACTTCTTATTCCAGCAAATGCTCAATTTAACCCTGGAAGAGGTAGGCCCCAACCCCGGTGAACTAATACTGGATGTCGGCTGCGGCAGGGCCATTGATGGTGCACGACTATGGGAAAAGGGAGCGCAGGTTGTCGGGCTGGAACCTTCCCGAGTAATGCTGGTTCGAGCTAAAGAGTACCTCAGTCAAAGTAACTCCCGTGTAGCTCTAGCCCAGGGAATAGGGGAGAATTTACCGTTTAAGCCGCACTCCTTTAACAAGGTCATGTGTAAGGGGGCCTTGGACCATTTCTTGTCCCCCGGCCAAACAATGGAGGAGATTGCCCGCGTGCTTAAACCTGACGGAGAGATGATAATCTCCATAGCTAACTTCAATAGTCTGGGTTTCCGCTGGGGCAAGAGGCTATATCCGGTAACAAAGTTCCTTGCCCCTTCTCTGGCCAAGGAAAGGAAGCCGTGGGAGCTACCACCAGACCACAAATATAAATTCGACTACCCATTCCTAAGCAACCTAGTGAAGCAGCATTTTGAAATTAAGAAAACCAAGGGCATATCCCTCTTCTTCGGACTTCCTTTGTGGGGCAGTTTTCTATCCAGACTTCCCCATTTCGTTTCTTATGCGCTTCTGAAGATATTAGACAAACTAGTCCGACCTTTTCCTTCCCTGGCAGACGTTATCCTGATGAAATGTAGTCCAATTGATAAGCCAGGATAACAATGCTTTTGGAAGGTAAATAGACCTTTACAATTCCTGCTGCCCAAACTATAATGCCCTGTCATGTCCTCCCTAAGAAGCAGCGGATCGCTTACCATCCTGGCTAAGATATCTGACCTGCTAGCTACCCAGAAGAAGCAAGGCTATATCGTTGGGGGCTTCATCCGTGACCGGCTTTTGAAAAGAAAGACCAACGACATAGATATCGCTGTAAGCGGTGACGCCGTAACCACAGCCCGGAAAATAGCCAAAGAAATAGGGGGCACATTTGTGCTCCTTGACGATGTTAACAAAGTAGCTAGGGTGGTGGTGGTTGAAGATGAGCAGCCAGGAAAGACCGCACGAGACCAGGAACTACGTGGCATAGTGTGGCATTTTGATTTCTCTTCCTTTGCCGGAGATATCAGATCCGATCTTGCCCGCCGCGATTTTACGATAAATGCCATGGCTGTGGAACTCAGCCAATTTGTGGCTGCCATCACAGCCGCCAAGATGAGCTCCCGACAACCGGCAGCTACTCCTGCTGGAAAACGCCCTCCCTTGAAGCTCATCGATCCCTTTTCTGGCAAGCAGGATTTAAGGGATAAAATAGTGCGGAAGGTAAGCG
>JALHUO010000116.1 GCA_022866545.1 Dehalococcoidia bacterium
AAGCGCCGGGACCAAAAAGGGAGTGAATGTTACGGTTGAGTTCCCCGTGTAGTCAGCTATATAAGTCACAGTTATGGGACCGAGAACCATTCCAATATCTCCCATAACTCGGTAGACTCCCATAGATGTGCCCAGTTTGCCTTCAGGGGCCAGGTCAGCAGGCCAGGCAGCGATCGAACCATGGAGGCCCATAGCCAGACCATAGAAAGCCATCATGCCCATAAGGCCAGCCACGCTTTCCTGCGATGGAATCAACAACGAAGCAATACCGGTCAGGAAGAGGCAAGCCATCATAGGTATTTTTCTGCCCACTTTGTCTGAGAGCCAGCCGGAAGGGAAAGTGGATATAGCAGTACCAACAGCCGCTACCGTTAGCAGTACTCCGATTCTGTCCTCTGGCATGCCCAGGTTAAGGGAGGCATAGAGCGGAACAAGCGTCGCACGAACACCAGTGGCGAGGAAAAACGATGCCAGCACCGCGGTGTTCACGAGCATGAATGGGCCATTCGACAGGACACTGAGGACGTCCTTCATGCTCATTTTTGACCCGAGCGCCTGTGAAGAATCCACTGGCTCCTTCAAAGGCAAAGTGGCAATCAGGCCGGCTAAGCAGAACACAGCGTAGGCAAAGAAGGGCGCGCGCAGGCCAAAATGAGCAGCGGTATAGCCACCGATAGCGGGGCCAAAAGCAGTACCTGCGAATACAAGGCCCGAATACAGCGACATATACCGGCCCCTGGACGGGCCGGCACTTATCTGGGCGATCCAGGTTGCTGCTGAGGTCATGTAGAGAGCCGAGCCTATCCCTCCGATAATACGCGCGAAGATTAGCCAGGCATAATTGATGGCTGTGCCGGCTGCGATTGACGACAGGACTATCAATACCAGCCCTAACATCATGTTTCTTTTCCTGCCCAAACGGTCTGCCAGAAAGCCAGCAGGTATGTCCATAAACACACGGGATAGGGCAAACGCCGATACTGCCCACCCCACAAGAGCTACCGGAATGGAGAATGAAAGCGCGTACTGCGGGAGAACAGGTGAAATAACGCTGACGCCCAGTATAACGAAGCCGGAAACCAGTGATAGGTTCAGGACTACAGACAGTCGCTGCTTCATTTACAGAAGACCCATTATATACGTGTCTCACAAGCCGTTGTCAATAACTATTCTGCAGCGTATGCTGGATAACTTCGGGAACAAGAAGGCGAGGAAATCTGTGGGCACACAGCGGACTTCATCAAAAGAACGCCCCTCGCTCAGCACTTCTACAGATCTTGCAGCCGAAGCCAGTGCTGGGGCACTATCCTCCGCGGGGTGAAGAACCAGGTCTACCACAAATCAGGCATTATGCTTCCCGCATACCACACGGCGGAATCAGATCTATATCAAGAGGGGGGTGGTGAATTCTAGTCAAGAGCCAAGCTTGAACAGGCCTATACACACGCAACCATCAAGCCTGGTTATTGCGTCATTCCAAATTGCGACAAGGACAGTCACGCAGGAAAAAATAGAACGCCCCGAGTAACCTCACTTCCTTCACCTGCCATCGCCGGGCCTCGTCCTCAGCCTACCTTGTACCGGTCACTGCCGGCACCTTTCAGCTTCCACCAAGCCCAACTCTTGTGGCGGGTCCCCGCTTGGCTACTCGGGACATTATCTATGTTAGCACATGCATGGCGAGTTGTCAAGTCTTCATATGTACCAGGACATAAGTACCGATTTTCTCGGAATCAGCACACCCCAGCGACCCGATATCAGCCAGGTCTACTCCAAACCAGGCATTATGTCCACGGAATATCATCCCCCGTGGGACTCGAGGAAAGCGAGCACCATGCTGTTGAACAAGTCCGGCTCCTCTTCCATCAGCATGTGCCCTGCTTCGGGGACGGCGTGAAATTCGGCTGAGGGGATTTCATCTCGCCAGCGGTCCATGTCTGTCCGCTTGACCCAGGTATCATTTTCGCCCCAGAGAATCAATGTTGGAAACTCGAGGTCTTGCAGGGCAAAAGTGATGGTGTTTTTGGACGTGTCCCTGGTCATAGCGAGCAGCGATTGTGCCCACTCGCCGACGACCAATCGGTCGTAATAACCATCTACAACTTCTTGGGTCACGATGTCCTGATGATAAGCACTCTCTAAAATCCGCCCGATTCGCTCCTTTGTTCCGTAGCGGGTCAGGAGAACCTCGCCAATTCTCCGGAATGGCCCGAAATTCAGCAAGGCAGAGGGGAAAATGCCGCCTTCATCCAGATTAACGGCGCCGTCCACGCTTACCAGTCCCAGGACTTTTTCGGGGTATAGATGGGCGAAATGGAGCATGACGCTGGTGCCCATACTGTGCCCCACGAAATAGGCCTGGTCAATGCCTAGCCTCGTGAGCACCTCCCCCAGCAGCCCGGCTTGCGCCGGGTGCGAATAGTCCGACGCATAATCCTTGTGGGAAAGCCCGAACCCTTTCATGTCCAGACTGACAACTCTGTAGCCTTGAGCAGCGAAGAAGGGGGCATTATGGCGCCAGGAGAAGCTCGAACCTCCGAATCCGTGGATGAGCACTATGGTTGCTTGTCCTGATTCTGGATTCTG
>JALHUO010000117.1 GCA_022866545.1 Dehalococcoidia bacterium
CCCCCATGTCTTAGACGGCCCTGTTGCCTATTTCTCAATGGAATTTGCCATACATAACTCCCTTCCCATATATGCTGGGGGGCTGGGAGTTCTAGCCGGCGATATGTGCAAGGAAGCAAGCGATCTGGGGCTCCCTTTGGTCGGGGTTGGCTTCATGTACCCCCAGGGATATTTTCACCAGCATATTTCCGCTGAGGGCTGGCAAGAGGAAGTTTATAGCCAATTGGATTTTGATGATGCGCCTATCAACCCAATTAATCCAGTCCCTCGTTCTAAGTGGTGTAGCCCGTTGATTCAGCTTAAGCTGGGTGATAGGCCCTTCTATATCGGAGTGTGGCAGGTGCGGTTGGGCCGGGGCAACCTTTATCTACTGTGTTGTGATGTTGAAGGAAATATGCCTCAGGACCAACAGCTATGTGCTCGTCTCTACACCGCTGACCAAGAGCAGCGCATCCAGCAAGAAATCGTGCTTGGAATTGGTGGGGTGCGTGCCTTACGAGCCCTTGGCGTCAAACCCTCTATATGGCATGCTAACGAAGGACACTGTGCCTTTATGATGCTGGAGCGTGTCAGGGAGCAGGTTGAAAAAGGTGCAGCCTTCGCCGAAGCCCTCCAAAAGGTACAGGCGGCTACCGTTTTCACCACTCATACGGCAGTGCCTGCGGGGACTGATATCTTTCCCATCTCACTTGTGGAGAAATATTTTCATAGTTATTGGGAGTCCCTGGGAGTCAACCGAGAAACATTCCTGGAACTGGGACGACAGGATGGCACAAACGACCAAACTTTCAATATGACTATACTTGCCTTAAAAATGGCCGACCATCGCAATGCCGTCAGCCAGATTCACGGAAAAATTGCTAGAAAGATGTGGCACGGACTCTGGCCCGAAGTTAAAGAAGATGATGTACCTATTTCTAATATTACTAACGGGATTCACGTGCCTACCTGGGTTGCTCGAGAGATGAGCCGCCTCTACGAGAAACACCTGGGGCAGGATGTGTCAAAAAGATACGACGATGTCAATCTTCGGGAGCTTGTCATAAATATCCCTGACGAAGAACTCTGGACAACGCATCAAATTCTCAAACGTAAACTTATCGGTGGCATGGTAGAGCGAGCACGGCAATGTTCTACTGAACGTGAATGCAATGCCAGACAGGTGCTGGCTATGGGCTCTTTGCTTGATCAAGATACTCTGATCATCGGCTTTGTCCGCCGTTTTACCGCGTATAAGCGGCCGGAGCTAATCTTTCATGACGTGGAACGTCTCAAGCGGATTGTCACTGATAGATGGCACCCAGTCCAGATAATCTTCGCTGGCAAGTCTCACCCCGCTGATGTTCCTTCAAAGCAACTGCTTCACGATGTATACACTTTGGCTACACATCGTGAATTCCAGGGACGAATAGCTTTTGTTGAAGATTACGACATACATATGGCTCACTATCTGGTCCAGGGTGTAGATGTGTGGTTGAATACGCCTCGCCGCCTTCATGAAGCTTCCGGCACTAGCGGTATGAAAGCAGCAGTAAATGGTGTGCTACATCTCAGCGTTCGGGATGGCTGGTGGTACGAAGGCTATAATGGCACTAATGGCTGGGCAATCGGTGATGAGACCGAAGCACATGACCCACTGGTGGAAGATAGATCAGATGCAGAAGCACTGTACCGTCTTCTAGAAGAAAAGATTGTACCTCTCTATTACCAGCGAGACAGGAATGGGATGCCCCATGGCTGGGTACATATGGTCAAAGAGGCAGTTAGCTCGATTGTACCTCGCTTTTGCACACGACGGGTGTTGAAAGAATATGTGGAACAAATGTATATACCAGCGGCTCGCGAGTAAAATTGACCTCGAAAGAGAACTCAATTAAGCAAAATTAGACATAGCGCTCCCGGACAGATAGAATACCTGTATAAGTATATCTATGATTTAGTCGTTGAGGTAATGCGTAGATGAAAAAGGTATTGGCTCTAATTCTTGCGGGAGGAGAGGGGAGAAGATTAAGTGTGTTAGGAGAAAAGCGTGCCAAGCCAGCAGTCCCCTTCGGTGGTAAATACCGTATAATCGACTTTGCCTTAAGCAATTGTGTTAACTCCGGGATCGACACAGTAGCTGTTATACCACAATATAATCCTCGCTCGTTAGCACGCCATCTTGGTGTGGGTAAACCCTGGGACCTTGATCGTGTAGTCGGGGGGATTGCTTTACTCTCCCCCTTTGTAAGCACCAATGGAGAGATGCACTGGTATAAGGGCACTGCCGAGGCTGTTTATCACAACCTCGATTTTATACAGGACAGCCGTGTTGAGCAGGTTCTCATCCTCTCGGGAGACCACGTTTATATCATGCATTACGAGCAGATGA
>JALHUO010000118.1 GCA_022866545.1 Dehalococcoidia bacterium
CCCCATTTTGGGATAGTCTGACACGTGCTATACTATTGGCCAAGATTCCGGGACAACCAAGCTATCACTCTGCTGGTTAGTCCGGGATCATAAGCCCCGCTTACTGAGGTGAAAAGGAGGAAGCAATGCTAGAGGTATTCTTAACGGAGGAACGCAGAAGGTTCAGACAAGAGGTCCAGGACCTGGTCAAGAGCATACCACGGCAGCTTATACTGGATATGGATGCCGATAAAGTCGAGTTCCCCTACGAGTTTGTCAAGGAAGCCGGCAAGAGAAACCTGCTAGGCATCAGGTTCCCCAAGAAACATGGCGGCAGGGACCTCAAATGGGTGGACGAACTTATCGAAGTGGGAGAGGTCAATAAGCTCGGGGTGCCTTTTGCCTGTCTTGTCTCAGTTACCTCCATCGTTGGAGAGGGCTTAAATGTGTTTGGTACCGAGGCTCAAAAGAAGAAGTATCTCAAACCATTAATCGCCGGCACACAATGGGCTGGCGAGGCGCTCACCGAGCCCAGAGGCGGTTCTGATTTCTTCGGCGCCACCACCGTGGCTCGCAAGAAAGGAAATTGCTATTACCTTACCGGACAGAAGCGGTTCGTCGTTGGGTCGGAAGGCGCCGACTTCTTCCTGGTATTCGCCGTCACAAACCCCGGAGCTGGCCGTGACTCACTCAGCGCCTTCATCGTTGAGAGAGATATGGGCGTGGAAGTCAAGCATGTCTACGGCTTGATGGGCTGCCGCGGTGCAGGCACAGGCAGGTTGGTCTTCCGCGATGTGCCGGTGCCCGAGGAGAATCTATTGGGGAGAGAGAACGAAGGGGCAAAGGTCTTCTACAAATTGATGGTGCCGGAGAGGCTCCTGGGTGGCGGAGTGGGCGGCTCCAGGGCTATTCTGGAACTGGCCGCCCGCTATGCCAACAAGCGGAAGGCTTTCGGCCAGACCATAAGGAACTTTGAAGGAATAAACTTCCAGATAGCCGACTGCATCACCAAGCTCGACGCCGTCAGTGCGCTGGCGTACGCTGTCGCTAAGACCATCGATGACGGAGTGGGAACAGCAGGCTATCAAAGAAGGCTGGTGTCCGAGGTGAAGAAACTGGCTACCCAGACACATTGGGAAGTAGTCAACGATGCCATGCAGATTCTCGGTGGTATTGGTTACACCAACGTCTACCCGGTGGAACGGGCACTCAGGGAAGCCAGACTTATCATGATCTGGACCGGCAGCAACGAAATCATGAACTTAATAATCCAGCATGAATACTATAAGGAAATTCTGGCTAAAGGGATCGAGGGCAGAGATATTGAAGCCGACGTTCCTCTCACCCCAGCAGAGCTGGCGGAGGAAAGGATTTACGAATCAGAACCCCTAACTGCTGCCCCATAATTATTAATATCACGGACAAGGAACACATTCATGGATATTATCGAAGCGGTAAAGACGCGCAAGAGCATCAGGGGTTACAAATCTGACCCTGTGTCCAAAGAGGTCTTAGAGCAAATACTGGAATTGGCAAGCCATGCCCCATCCGCTATGAATACCCAACCGTGGGAGTTTACGGTGCTCACTGGTGAGGTTCTGGAGAATGTAAGACGGAGCAACGTTGACCTGCTCAACTCCGGAGTGCCGCCTGGCCCCGAGCACGTGGTTACAAGCTGGCCGAAAGAGAGCGTTTACCGCCAGCGCCAGGTAGACCTCGCCAAGCAGCTTTTCCAGCTTATGGACATACCCAGGGAGGACAAAGAAAAAAGGGCCAAGTGGTTGGAGCAGGGATTTCGTTATTTTGATGCGCCGGCAGCGATCATCATATCCACTGACCGCTGTCTGAGCGAAAGTGGACCCCTGCTCGACATTGGTGCTGCGATACAGACTATCTGCCTTACCGCACTACACTTCGGCCTGGGGACCTGCATCGAAGACCAGGGAACGATGTATCCCGAGGTATTGAGAAAATACACTCACATACCGGAGTCCAAGCGGATAATAGCCGCCATAGCCATTGGCTATCCTGACTGGGATTTCCCTGCCAATAAAGTGGAAAGTGAGCGAGAGCCTGTCAAGAACGTGACTACCTGGCTCGGTTTCGACTAAGCAGCCATTTCAAATGCTCGTGGCAATGTTTGCTGAATAACACTAGCCAGAGAAGCTACCTTTGCCCCAGAATGCAGCCGATGAAGTCTTTCTTCCCGCGGACAAAATCGGTTACCGACATTGCCCGTTTTCCTTCTAGCTGGATCTGGCAAAGCCCTAAGATACCCTGCTTGCTTACCACCCCAACCCCAGGCTGTTCTGCCAAGGCAATAACCTTCCCTGTCTCTTCATTCCCTCCGTCCCCGAGAGGAATGGCTTTATGGATTCTGAATCGTTTCCCCTGACACCAGGTATGGCAGCCCGGCCAGGGGTTGTAGGCCCTCACCATCCGCCACAGATGGAGCGCGGAAAGATGCCAATCAATCTCGGCATCCTTACTGGTTATCAACTTGCTATAAGTAGCTTGCGACTCATCTTGAGCATGCGGTTCAAGTTCACCCCCCAGCCATTTGGGCAAGGTCTCCAGCAAGAGCCTGGCTCCTACATCAGCCAGCTTGGAGCTAAGGGAGCCGGCGGTATCCATGAAGGAAATCCCCACCTTCTCCTGGGCTAAAATTGGTCCGGTATCCAATCCGGCGTCCATCAACATTATCGTGACGCCGGTGAGTTCATCGCCACAGAGAATGGTATTGGCGACCGGAGACGGTCCTCGGTGGCGCGGCAATAATGAAGCGTGAACGTTAAGACAGGCAAATTTGGGCAAAGAGAGCACTTCTGGGGGAAGAATAGAACCGAAGGCTGCCACAACTATGAGTTCGGGCTGAAGGCTGACCAGATCCTTCGTCACCTCGCTTGATGTAAGACTTTCGGGTTGAATGACCGGTATTTGTCGCTCCAGCGCCAACTTCTTCACCGGAGGAACAACAATTGGGTGCCCCCTGCCAGCCGCCTTATCGGGCTGAGTATACACAGCAAGGATCTGGCAGGAACTCCGGAGTAAAGATTCCAATATAATCACCGCAAACTGCGGAGTGCCCATGAAGACGGTGCGGATTGTCATACTGGAACTATTTTTCATTATTTTTTTAGTTATGTCAAACGTTGCCTAGCGAAGGTTTGAGAAAACCTGATATTCTGTAACTGGTAACGAGTAGCAACTGGCAAGTTCTTAAATCTTAATCGCTCCTCAATACTTCTTTCAGCTATCTTTGTGGCTGAGCGTTGTTGGGAATGGGGATAGATTGGAATCAGCAAAAGAGATTTGGCAGACTGCCCTCGGCAAGCTGCAAATTCAGATTAGTAAGGCAAATTACACCACCTGGCTTAGGGATAGC
>JALHUO010000119.1 GCA_022866545.1 Dehalococcoidia bacterium
GATGCCTTTCGGCGACGGGCCGTGGAAGCCGAGCCCATGGATGGAGTTGTACGGAATCAAGTTCACATGGCAGTTCAGCCCGTGTAGCAAACTCGTCAATTCACGCGCTTCTGCGATTCTATCGTTGACTCCACCAAGCAAGCAATATTCGAATGTCACCCGGCGGCCGGTTTGCTGCACGTACTCGTGGCAGGCATCTATAATCTCAGCGACACTCCACTTGACCATGTTAGGGATGAGCTGCCAGCGTAGGTCATCTGTAGGGGCGTGGAGAGACACAGCCAAGGTGATTTGCGATTTTTCCTGCGCCAACCTACGGATACCGGGAACAAAGCCGACGGTACTCAGTGTCAGATGCCTCATGGCAATACCCAATTCCCTGTTCAGCAACTGTATCGCCTTCACAGTCGCCGCATAGTTAAGTAGCGGCTCTCCCATACCCATGAAGGTGATATGGTCAATACGGCAGCTACGCTTATCAATTTGCGATGAGTAATTTTGCGCTTCTTCCTGCACTGCTAGTGCCTGACCCACAATCTCTCCCGCCGTGAGGTTACGCGTATAGCCACTCAGTCCAGTGGCGCAAAAGATGCAGCCCACGGGGCAGCCTACCTGTGTAGACAGACAACAACTGAAACGGTCTGCGTAGGGCAAGCCTACGGTTTCCACTCTCGCGCCATCACACATCACCACCAGCAGCTTCGCTGTTCCATCCCGGCTGCGCTGCACAGTGACTACCTGGGAGCGACCGACCTCATATCTCTTCTTCATTTGCACGCGGAGTGTATCGGGCAGATTGGTCATCTCTTCGAACGTGCGTGCCCCACGCCGGTAGACCCATTCTGCCAGCTGGTTGCCTCGATACGCCGGTTCGCCCTCTTCCTGTACCAGCGCACGCAGTTCTTCTGTGTTCAATCCCAGGAGTGCAATTAGCATGGCCTACCTATAACCCTATACATTGTCCTCGAGTAATTATCTCAGAGGACGCGAAGGTAAACAAGCATGCTGAAGGCGTCATGCGCTACATGGTACGGAAGATAGGCAAAGATAAGGCGTGCAGGGAATCAATGCAAGTTAACAAGAAGCCATATTGTTACCTAGCATTCTCTCCCGTTCGAAAGCCGACCGTTATCTGCCTCTGCGCCTCGATAAGCACGTTCAGGAAACTAGTAGACAGTAGTCAGCAGTCAGTCGCTACCCCTCAACCGACGGCAGACAGCCGGCAGCCTCCAATCTCTCCAACGTATCTCTACTTATCTCCACCAATCTCTATGAGTCTCTAATATCCTTAATGTATCTCCAATGTACCTCTAACAATCTCTACTAGTCTCCTATCTAACCATTTAACCATCAACCATCTAACCATCTCTAATCTCTAGTCCCTAGCCCCTAGTGACATTTTCCCCTTGTTCGAATAAGGAATTCATGCTAATTTGGAACTCGTGTGCTACCTTGATGAATCAAATCCCGCAGGTGAGGCTTCCCAGAACCTGACTGTAAACCCAACACAGGTCAAGAGGAAGCGCGGTGGCCAGAAAGGCAACCGGAATGCCCGTAAACATGGCTTCTTTTCCGGTACCCTTAGCCCTGCCGAAACACGTCAAATGTGGAACATTACCAATCTGGAAGGCGTTGACCCTGAAATAGCGTTCATTCGCGTCAAGCTACAGTCTTCTCTTCAGCACGACCCTGGTAACCGCCGCGTAATCAGAGAAGCCTCCAGATTACTCGTAAAATGGTATTCCGCAGATTACCAGTTGGACGCAACCGACCGCAGCTACCTGAAAACTGTTGTCGAGAACCTTTTGGAAATTGCCTCCCTGCGTCAGCCCGCCAGCCCCCAGGGCTCACAAATATAGAGGGCAAACCGACGAAACGAATCGTACGTACTCTAACAACTGAATCTTCCGGAGGTAATCGCCTTACGTATGAAAAAGAGCTGTTGAACTCCAGGGAAAATAGCCATTTTTGCAAAACGAATCATCCCGGCTTCCCTCATCCTCTTCCCCCCTACTCCTGACTACCCCTTCTCCCTCTTAGGGTAAGAGGGAGCTAGAGGGAGTTACCAGCGGCCCGCAACTACAGTTACAAAAATGTAGTGCGAGGCTCCTGCCTCGTGCTACACGACCCTGAAGGGTCGCACTACAGTTGTGTTTGGAATTTAGGCAATGAGATTGCCACTTCTTTGGCTTAAGGTCACAGTTTGTGACCTCAAGATGGCGAATTCCTCGGTGGTCTCAGCGGGCAAAGCAAACAATGAGTGTCTGGAGAAACACACTAGCTTTTTCTCAAGGAGAGGAAGATCCTGTTTCCCACGAAGATAAGAACAAGCAGGACCACAGCAATGCCGGCAAATCTGAGTGTGCTGCTCAGGTTATAAGGTGCAATTGCATATACCATCGTCCCCATGCCACCTACAATCAAGCCGGCCCCGAAGATACCAGACCTTCTCTGCAGGAAGGTGCCCGCGACAGCAAACACCAGCCCCAGAGGTAGGACGACGAAGAATACGTTCATGGCATGCACCGCCGAATCCTGCCAGGATGAAGAATCACGATAGAAGGCATTGACGCCCGCGATGACAAGCGCAATAATCGAAGCCGCTAGAGCCATAACGTAAATAACTTTCAGAACACGCATCTATTCCCTCCTTTGAGGGTTGCCAATGTCCGTTTATTGTTATCCCTCTTATTCAATTATATCACTAATTACCCGAAAATGGTAGCCGTGAGGGGAAAACCCCAGACGAAGGCAAGGCCTGCACAAGCTCAAATGACAAAACCCAAATGTCAAACAAAGCTCAAAATCCAAATGCCTGAATGCCGAGACCATTTAGATACTAGATGTTAGACATTAGAAAGTCGGATTTGGCCGCGGGATTGCCGCGTCCTTCTGCTGAAGGACTCGCAATGACAAGACGGAAAGGGCTCGCAATGACACGGGAGGTTACTGCTCCTGTCAAAAATGCCGGCAAAGCAGCGTATATCAACTGAGTGCGAGGCATGGCTATGTGGCATTCTAATGACACAATACTTGATTTGTAGCAGGCCTGATTCGTACGGTGTCTCTCGAATTCCCGCAGAAGGCTGTGTGGATAGCCTGCGATCTCCAGGACATGCTAGGGAGTTAAAGATTCACAACGCTACATTGTTGAGTAACGGCACAAGTCTTTAGCCCGACATGCGCAAAGCTAGTGGTTGTCCGAGTGGAATTTAGCCCGAATCTCATGTTCCCGCTGCTTCAGTGTATCCAATTGCTTTGCAGCCTCCGCCGCCTCAATCATCCGTTCCTTCCCTGCGATGAAGCTAGCTCCTGGCTTTCCCTTTGAGCTTTCCGACGGATGTCTTCGCAGGGCTTTCAATTCCCTCTCGGCCTTGCCTATTTTGGCAACGATATCCTCGAGTTGCTTATTGAGCTCTTCTTCTGTCTCCATGGCCTCAGCCTTTAGTCATCTCCCTTTGCCTGTCTTATCCATAGTAAGCTAATCGGCGGCCACAGTCAACACCATTCTCTCACACAAAAGCCGGAAAAGTGCAGCGACCGCTAGCTGACAGCCATGTATACCTCCGCCCATCACGAAGATAGGAGTCATGCACATGCTGGTACATCTTCCTCGGTCAGGTTTTCTGTACCTCTTTTCTCTTTAACAGAAGCCAATTCGCTGCACCCGTGTGAACCAGAGCGTACTCTCCTTGCAGTCTATCTCCGTGAAGCGTGAATGTCAAAAGATCAGGCTCCCTTTGTCGGAGTTCATATTCACCGCTGTCCCAGATTTCGACCTTGCCGGCGCCGTACAAACCTTCGGCGATGTCACCTTCAAAATCTATGTAACTCACTGGATGATCATCTACCTGAACGGCCAATCTGCGAATACCGGTCTCGGTAGCAGGGCCTTTTGGCACGGCCCAACTCTTGAGTACCCCTTCCATTTCCAATCGAAAATCATAGTGCA
>JALHUO010000120.1 GCA_022866545.1 Dehalococcoidia bacterium
ATAAGACGGCCCGGTCACTGTGATTATGAAGTTCACATCAGGTATGTTGCCTATCGGCCCTTCCACTTCGCTCAGGTCGACAGACTTTACTATCTCCAGACAGCCCGTCTGGAAGCTGTTGATAACAGTGCGCGCAGCACAAGGTGTGCCCGAGCCCACCGTCACATCGCCCAGACCGGCAGTCGCCGCCCAGTAGGACGGTAGACCAGGCTCGGTCAGGGTGTAGATGCCCGGTATCAGGTTGTTTATGGTCTGTGGCCCGCTGACAACACCATCGGTCATGGTGAAGGTCAGATTCTGGCTGAAGCCAAAAGTCACATTCGCCACGTTAATGATGAAGGTGCCGTCAAGAGGCCCTAGAGGAACTCCACCAGGTATCGATAGCGCCTTGGTGATCGTCAGACAACCGGGTGTATAGGTGTTAGTAACAGTGCGCGCAGCACAGGTGCCGCTCGAGCTCACCGTCACATCGCCCAGACCGGCCGTCGGCGCCCAGTAGGACGGTAGACTAGGCTCGGTCAGGGTGTAAATGCCCGGTATCAGGTTATAGACGGTCTGTGGTCCACTGACCACACCATCAGTCATGGTGAAGGTCAGATTCTGGCTGAAGCCAAAAGTGACATTCGCCACGTTAATGACGAAGGTGCCGTCAAGAAGCCCTAGAGGTACTCCAACCGGTATCGACAGCTCCTTAGTGATGGTCAGACAACCGGGTGTATAGGTGTTAGTAACAGTGCGCGCGGCGCAGCCGGCGCCCGAGTTCACCGTTACACTGCCCAGACCGGCCGTCGGCGCCCAGTAGGACGGTAGACCAAGCTCGGTCAGGGTGTAAATTCCCGGCATCAGGTTGTTTATGGTCTGTGGTCCGCTGACAACACCATCGGTCATGGTGAAGGTCAGGTTCTGGCTGAAGCCAAAAGTGACATTCGCTACGTTAATGATGAAGGTGCCGTCAAGAGGCCCTAGAGGTACACCAGCCGGTATGGAAAGTTGCTTCGTGATCGTCAGACAACCTATGCCGACGTTGCCGAAGTTCAATCCGCTCTGGCTTATATTGGTTTCCGTGATATTAACAACCCACCCCCAGCCGGCAATACCTGCGGGAGGGAACTCAGCTGGAAAACCCACAGTCGGAGCGGACACCGCTATACCGACTGATACTACCTGGTAGGGGTATGTCTGGTTCCAACCTATGCTAGGAGGGACATCCCTATCTTCCATCTCACCAATGTACCAGATCCCCTCAGTAAGATCAGGAAAGCTGTAAGCCCCACTGTTGACGTCATCCACAATCCCATCGCCATCGGTATCACCTGTTAGAACATCAACACTGAACGTCAGCCCTTCGGGGTCTGTACCCGAAATCCGCATTGTCCAACCAGAGAGTTCTGGTTCACCGGGGTCCATGACATGATTGGCATTGAGGTCATGCCATTTCAATCCGCTGATAACGCCCGCGGGTTTGGGCGGTATCGGCAGTTGACACGTAATCTGCCCAACTCCCACCATATTGACATACATATGGCCGGATGAACCCGGAGCAAAGCTTGAGCCTTCTCTCTTGTCGGTCGCATAAATGGGATCCCCGTAAAGCGACCCACCCCAGTCGTCGGTTGGGGATGTGTTATACTCAGACTGCAATGAATGCAGCCAGACAAAAGTCCGGGATAGGTGGGCCTGGAAGTAAACGACAATGGTGCTTGCGGTAGGACTAACTATCCCTTTTATCACGTCAGCGTCTATAACAAACTGGTGCTTTCCGTCATCTACCGCTCCAGGACGAGGGCCGTAAGTTGAATCCGTTGGCCCATAAGGATAGTTGACTAAGCATTGGTCCGTAATCAGCGTGAAGCCAGTCCATGTGTTTTCGCCAACACTGGTTTGTGCGATGTGCACGTCAGCAAGATCGGGCCACGGCGCGCTCCCGGTACCTGTGTCGTAAGGGCTGCCGCTAGCCTGTGGCCAACCCTGTGCATCAGTTAGATCGACTGTGCCGACCTGAATACCACGGACCAGGTCGACAAATCTGCAGTCGCTGTTCGAGGTAAAGTCGAAGCCGATGTAGATATCTGGGAAGCCGACAAGATTTGGATAACTCGACTGGACGCCGGTCATTACCAATTTGACGGGAACCCAGTCTCCTTCTCGCCAGCCCTTATCGGAGTTGCCTCGGCCCCAGCCGATTTCGGTCACCAGGGTTCCGGCAGCGTTTGTCTTGACGCCAAAGGCAATCAGATCGAAGTTCACTGCGTCAGCCTCGGTGGCGGCTGTCTTGGCGGTATCGGTGCCGTCGGTTGCCGTTATCTTGTAACGTCCAGGGATTATTGGCGGGGTATAAGAAGTCTGGAAGCTACCCGCACCGTCTGTCGTCACCGACGGCAGCAAGTCAATCTCATGGTCCGGCCGCAGCACCTCAATATTGACGGTGCCACCTGCCGTGAACCCGATCCCGGAGATGACCATGGTCTCTCCAAGAGTGTACTTGGTCTTATCGGTAGTAATCGACGGGGAGCCACCAGCAGCCACCACAGAGCTGGCCATTCCCATCGTGAGCATCCCGATGACCAAGACTATGCTCACTAATCTGAAGAGTAGCGAGCTCATCCCTTTGTGTTTCATATTCTTTCTCCTTTCTGTATGTGTTTCATGTTCTCTAATTTGCCTTGTCTTTGTCCTTCGAATCTACCACCTCCTTGTCTCCAGGATTCATAAATAAAGAAAACCGACTTCTATGGAAGTCGGTTTCACTATTGGCTCGCCGTTGCCCAAGTGACCAGTTGCGGGCTACAGGTCATCACCCCATCCTCGGTTTAATACGATATCAATAGCCTATACGCATGCCTCCTTTTTTCGCGCACAACTCATGCAAGCAACTGGACTGGTTGGTTCTTAATGCTTGGACTTGAGTCTCTTATCCCACCCAAGCTCTTCAACCACACCTCACCCAAACCTACAACCCTCCTCTCTCTTACGCAGACAATATCAAAGATTCCCCGCAGAGCGAGAACCTCAATTATACATTTCGGTCTCATGAGAAGTCAATACCCTAAACTTAACTTTTCTTACCAATCGGTACTTTTTTTCTATTACTATTCTGTGGCAAAATCGGTACCTTCGGGTGATTGCATGGTTAGTTGAAGTAAGTTACCGTTAGCATAGGTTAATCAAAGAGGAGATAGGGAAAGATATGGCAAATGGCGAACATATGACTGACATGCTAACGGTTAGGGAAGTAGCCCGGCTGTTACACGTCCATCACAACACCCTCAGGCGCTGGAGTAACCAGGGAATAATCAGGGCCTATCGCATCACCGCGCGGGGTGACCGCAGATTCAGACGCGATGAAATCGTCCGGTTCCTGGCGGAACTGAACGGCCAGGCAGACAACTGGAAAGAAGCCGAGAAAGACGGCGGCAACGGTAGTGAGTAGGGCCCGGTACCCGGCGGCCTGAGAAGCCATCCTGAGAAATGGGATTTGCCTTTCTCCTCGACCATCGACATTTGGCGATCCTGCCTTATTCTATGCAGGCACGGCAAGCCCATAAATCGCTGCTCGATTCTACCTGAGATTGCCACGCCCGGACTTATACGGGCTCACGTTGACGAAGAACAGGAGGTGCCACTGCGACGCAAGGTAGAGCCGAGGCAATCTTGTGGAGACTAAACTAGATTATCACGCCCTGACAGCGGGCGCCCTAAAGAACTGAGAGGCACCCTCAACGGAATAGTCCCTTGATTCCCTTGTAGGTTCTTTCGGTCCGGCGGCGAATTCCTCCCACTTCAATACGCTTGTTCTCCTCATCAATGAGATAGATTATACGGAAGTCCCCAACTCTTACACGATATATGGCATCATACAGCTTTTCACATCCATGAGGTCTGGGAACGTTCGCCAGTGCTCTTAGGTTGACCACGACACGTTCATAGTCAACTTCTTGTAAGGCATCAAGTTCGCTCTGTACCCGTTTGCTGCGAAGTCTAACCTCGAAGACGGGCTGCTCGTCGGTGCTCATAGTCCTCCAAACTAACGGCTTCTTTATCTGGCACTGCGAGGGATTCCTTCATGGCAAGCAAATCCTCCAGATCCTCGAGCTTCCGAAGCAGGGCTTCGTATTCGTCGTAGCGTGCGAGTACCGCCTTTGGTTTGCCGTGCTGGGTTACATACAAAGGCACCCCCTGCTCTTCCAACTCGGCCATCAGTACACCCAACTTGACCTTGAGTTCGCTGACCGTGACGATGCGTGTTGCCATTGAGACATAACCTCCTCTCCACTTATGCTTTGACCAATATTATACTAAACTTGGTACCAAATTACAACCATTCTTGAGGACTATTACCGCGAGGAGCGGGATTCCTCGCCTATGCTTTAGAAGAGGCTCCGCAGTCTAGGCACAGTTGGAACTCAATATGTCTCCCAGCACCACTTTCCATCTCTCGCCCAGGAGTCTGGTGTCCAACTTGATTTGCGTAGCGCCTATTTTGACCGCGGCATCGTTACTTTTGTCTGGAGATTGCTTCGCCGCCTGCCACGCCTTCGGCTCGCAGCTTTGGCTCACCACAATGACAGTTTCCTGGGGCTTTATGGCAATTTACCTAGGAGTCAGTTGTAATGGCCTCGTCGCCGAGGCTATAGAGGTCCCTAGATATTCACGCATTTCGTTATCCATGAAGAAGTCGGGAATCTTGTCGTCGTAATAGTTCTCAGAGGTAAGCGGGTGGGAGGCGCTGTGACCCCCCACCGCTCTTTCCCTTGGTATCTTTATGTCATGGGAACAAAAGGTACGTGAGATAAGCTGTGATGTCGTCCACCTTCTGGCACAGTTCTGTTTGAATCGCCAGGTTCTGTTTTATCCAATCGTCCTTGGTTCTGCCTCCGACCAAACCGTCAAACGTGGTTCGTATATTAGAGTTCATGGAGCTTATCATCCCCTGGTATTCCTGGTCATCCCACATGTCTTGTAGTGCTGAGAACATATTGTTATAGGCTTTCTTACGCTGATCAGCCTTATCTTTAAACATGTTTTTATTGAGGCCCTGTATATACTGGTTAAAGATATCCAGAGCTTCATCCACATCGGCCACATGGACCTGATCGATCATCGTTTCAGAGTCAGCGCCGCTGTCATCATCTGTGACTGTTAATGTGACCGTATAGTCCCCTGGTTGGGAGTAGGTGTGTGAATTGGTGACGCTCCCTGAACCGTTTGTTTCAGTGACATTGCCGTTAGATGTGGTGCCGTCTCCCCAGGCCCAGACAGCGGTGTGTGTGTCACACGTGCCAGCATCGGTGAACGTGCCTTGGAAAGAGGTGTTGTGGACCACAGGCAATATGAACTCAGCGTTTTCCTGGTTGGAGATGTAGGGAGCACTAACCACCGGTGGCACATTCAATACTGTCACCACTACCGTGTCGCTGCCCTGGGCACCGTAGCTGTCCGTCACAGTGAAGCTGAAGGTGTAGACACCATTGTCACAGGGTACAAAGCTAAATGGCTGAGTAGCAGGCTCGGGGGAAGCTGCGTCGGAGGAGTCGGGGATGACCTGGACGTTGGTGCTGCTCACCATGTGCCATAAGTATGTCCAAGAGTCGTCTGTGTTGGGATCTGTGAAGGAGCCGGTCAATGTCACCAGATCACCCTCATTAACTGTCTGGTCATCTCCAGCGTGTGCTGTTGGAGGGATATTGGGCAATAGGACCCTGAACGTTATTATAGATTCGTCGTTGTCCGTTTCACATTCTCCCTCCACCACCAGCTGGGTCCCACAGGTGCCAGAAACATCTTCTCCTGATATTGCCCCGGTGGCAAGGTCCACCCAGAAATTCAGCTGACGCTCACCTTCTGGTGTCTGCGGGTCGATGTCAGATAGGTCATCATCGCCTGCAGGCGAGCCCTCTTCATCCTCGTCCCATAGTAGGATGCGAATGGGAATAGAGCCACTCAGGCCAACGTCTCGTCCAAATGCCCAGTGGGGACTGATACCGTCCTTATCAACGATTTGATCGCCCTCGTTCCTGTACCAGGCACCATTAATGCAGACCTCGACAAAGAAATCTGCGTAGCAGTCAGGGTCGACTAGACCCTCATCGTGGATATCCTTGGCCACCACATGATCGATAACAACCGTCAAAAAGGAGTGGCTGTCGGCCGTGTCTTGGAAGAGCTGGAGTAAAGTTGCCGTTGCGCGAATGGAATAGAGATAGCAATAATGGCGAATCACCCCCAGGTCACCGTCACCGTTGTTATCATTATCAACGCCAAGCGTCGAATCATTGTTCTCCAGCTGCTCTGCAGTCAACGGCGTGGTAATCGAATTCATGCCAAGGTCTTCATATACCTGATCCATCCAGAGCCCCGGACGAGTGTCGGAGTCTCCGTCATAGTCATCCGAGGCAAAGAAGTCTCCTATCTGGTTCATGGTGTAGAACAGGTAAAAGAGTGGGTCGACTCCCTCAGGAATTACAACCGGTCCCTGCGCCTGTAGATAGGGCCATTCATCACAATCGAACCACCCATCATAATGGAGTCCTACTACGTCATTTTCAGCCATCCAATCTTCATAGCAGTCATCGGCGTGAGCGTCTTCTTTCGCGTGACATGGTAAAGACTGGTCCTGCAGAAGGTGAGCCACGTGGCCCAAATATTCGTAGGCAGCGCCATAGTCCCCGTGGGCGTACTCGCCCAGGGCCATGCCCCATAATACTTGAGCTTTCTGCCATGAGTTGATCCCATTTTCCCCGACTATTACCATATCAACTGGATCATCATCGCTTATATCCGCATCCCAGAAGTGGGTGATTGTTAAAAAAAGGGTAAAAACACCTACACGATCAGTTACATGGTCCTTCATGTCCTCATCTCTTGCTCCAGACTTGATAACGCCTAAGGCGTCATTGATTTCAGGATTAGAAATTAACGACGCGGCTATTTGGACAGCGTACTCGTGCACCCAGTTGCCATCCCCTTCTACCGTGTAAGCAGATGCACCCTGGCTACCCGCCAAAGTTGTTACCATGACCAGTATAAGAATTAGAACCATCCTTAGAAATCCTTTGCCTTGTTTCACAGTGTACCTCCTTTATGCTTAGAAATTTGATTACCTCGCCAGATCTTCCTTTTCAAAAAAATGCCTCTTGATTCAGATCGGTTTCACTATCGGCTTCCCGCCACCAAAGTGACCACTTTAAGGGCGTCGTTCACTGCCTCTTCCTTACTTAGGGACCTAATATTTTGGCCCACTAGAATAGTGATGTCAATACACTAAAGTTAACTTTTCTTACCAATCGGGACTTTCTTCCTATGACTGTTTTCTCATCAAAGAGGTGAGATTCTTCGCCTGCGGCTCAGAATGACAAAAAGCAAAGGGCTCGCAATAACAGACAGGATCTGCCCACTCTATGCCGGGTCAGCTTTCACGTGAATTCAGGCGCAATTAGCACCCAGTATCTCTTCCAGAACCTCTTTCCATCTCTCCCCCAGGAGCCTGGTGTCTAACTTAACTTGCGTGGGGCCTATTCTGACTGCGGAATCCAGATATTTGCTCATAACTCCCCTTGCCCCTCTTATCTTAAGAGGGGCATGACCGGCATGGGGCTTTATGACAATTTGCCTGCCCTGTGTGGAAATAGAGCTGACCCTGGCTCCTATTGCCAGAACCTTGATTTTCACTATGTACAGAAGGTTTCCCACCGGATCGGGCAAAGGACCAAATCTATCCTGGAATTCTCGAGTTATGTCTCCCACTTCCTCAATATGCTCCACCCTGGCAAGTCTGTGGTAAAGGCTTAACCTGGTATTTAGATTGGAAACATACTCTTCCGGTATGTGAGCGTCCAGGGGCAGGGATATG
>JALHUO010000121.1 GCA_022866545.1 Dehalococcoidia bacterium
CTCCTCCCAAGCCCCACGGATTTCCTCCTCGTCAGCAGGTATACCATCTCTATGGTCCTTATCCTCACGTTCAAGAGCTACGACAGTTACATTGCCGCCCTGCCTCCTGGCTGATCTGGCCACATCAAACGCTACATTTCCGCCACCCGTAACTATGACCCTTTTGCCCTTGAAATAATCCGCTGCAATATTATTGTGACTGACTTCGTATAAATAAGTGTGACCATACATAACACCGGCCAGGTCCTGCCCCTCCAAAGACTGCCTCTCAAAGGTCAAGACCCTGGCATAGGGCAACCCGGTTGCAAGGAAAGCCGCCTCAAAACCCTCATTCTTCAATCTCTCCATTGTCAACTCTCCACTCCCTAGCTTGCTGTTATACCTGAGACCTACGCCAGCGATCCTTACGAGGTTCTCGACCGTGGTCTGAAGAATATCCTTAGGCAGGCGGTAATCCGGTACCAGCCATAGTGCTCCGCCGAGCCGGTTAGAAGCCTCTACTATCGTTACGTCATACCCTTTCTTGCCTAAATGGTAGGCACACATTAGCCCACCTGGACCGCCACCTATGACAGCCACCTTCTCCTTGTGTTTGACTGTCCTAAATCCCCCCAATTCCCCAAGATGTTTGGTATAGACATCCGACAAGAATCGCTTGAGTAGCCTTCTCTTAATTGCACCGCCCTTTTTGAGGTAGTTGCACTCCAATTCACAAATGCCACAGATATAGCCGCAAATATTAAAGAAGGGATTCTTATCGTAGAGATAATCACTAATCTGCAATATGCCTTCCCTCGCCAAATCCGGGTCATCTGGGAGAAGGGAAATAAGTACGTTTGTCCGTTGGATATCCTCGTTTATCGGGCATTTGATCTGACAGGGGGGAAGGCATTGCCTTACTGTCGGTTCCACATGTGCAATTCCCGTGGCTTCAGTTTTCCACATCCTTAACCTCCTGTTATATGCTGAGATTCAAAAACCCGCATGCTGGACACAAGTTCAACAACGACTCACCGTTACAATTTTGCAGACGTACAATGGTAGGTTCTTACTATCTCTCGCCTTGCGACATGACTCATTACGAACAAGCAAAAGAATTATAACTATTTTCAGTTGGAGAGACAAGCGATCATACTCAATTAAGTCCATTTGCATACCGTGGAGTTATGCTGATATAATGTGGCGGTTTTTGTGAGCTGCATTTGGCTAACCTAGATATGAAACTCTGCCGTTCAAAGCCAAAAACTATAGAACTGAAGCTGAACTCCACGATGCGGTCGGCACATCGTTATTGCACTATTGTATGATACAAAGACTACTTACGGGAGGTGACATTGCATCAAGCAGGAGAAACTAGAACAGCCAAAGGGAATGCAAGTAAAGGCATAGACAGTAAGACTTCCCAGCAAATCAACAAGATAATTGAAGCTACGGACGGACAAGCAGGAGCTCCAATCAGAGTATTACAGAGGGTGCAGGGGCTTATTGGCTATCTACCACGTGAAGCCCTGGAAATAGTTTCCAGGGAAATGAGAATTCCCCTAAGTGAGCTCTACGGAATAACGAGCTTCTATTCCTTTTTCTCGATGGTGCCAAAAGGTAAGTATGTGATTCAGGTATGCTTGGGTACCAGCTGTTACGTCAAGGGCGGACAGAGAATAATCGATAGTCTGAATAAGGAGTTCGGCCTTGAGTCTGGGGGCATCACACCCGATGGCAAATTCTCTTTGCAGACAGTACGGTGCATCGGCTGTTGCGGTCTATCTCCGGTATTAGCCATCAATGAGGATGTACACAGAAAAGTGAAGCCCAGCAGGCTGAAAGAGATCCTGGGTTCATATCGATAGGAGAGTACAATGAAACGACTTGCGTCGGCAGAGGAACTGGCAAAGCTTAGAGACGAAATAGGCGAGAGACTGTCGAAACGAGATAAGAAGACCCAGGTAAAGGTCCATCTCGGAACATGTGGCATATCTTCAGGCGCAAAAAAGGTTCTCGAAGCTTTTCAACGAGAGGTCGAAGCCCGTAAATTATCAGATGTCACCGTATTAAAGGCAGCCTGTATTGGTTTGTGCGACCGGGAGCCAACAGTCACAGTTGTCGATCCCACAAGAGGCAAGACCATCTATTACGACCTCTCCGAGGACAAAGTCTCACGAGTCGTTGAGCAGCACCTTGTTAAACGCAAGGTAGTGGATGAATGGAAGCTAAACCCTAATGACCCGTTGCTCAAGCTGCAAGAAATACGGGTAATGCATAACCAGGATCTCGATCCGATGGAAATCGAAGAATATATCGCTAGAGACGGCTATCAAGCACTGGCTAAAGCCTTGATCAATATGAAACCAGAGGAAGTCATCGCAGAGATAGGAAAGGCTGGCTTAAGAGGTCGAGGAGGGGCAGGCTTCCCCACAGCCACAAAGTGGTCATTTGTCCGCAATGCTCCAGGCGACGAAAAATACGTTGTCTGCAACGGTGATGAAGGTGACCCTGGTGCCTATATGAACCGCGCCGTTCTCGAAGGCAATCCACACTCAATAGTCGAGGGCATGGCCATAGGCGCCTATGCCATAGGCAATGTGCGCCAGGGTTATGCATACGTCCGCGCTGAATATCCCCTTGCTATCGAAACACTAAATCACGCTATAGACCAGGCCCGAGAGTACGGCCTTCTAGGCAAGAACATACTAGGGACCAGCTTTGAATTCGACCTGGACATATTCCCCGGCGCAGGTGCCTTTGTCTGTGGCGAAGAAACAGCCCTTTTGATCTCAATCGAAGGAAAACGAGGAAATCCTCGCCAGCGACCACCTTTCCCTGCCAATAAAGGGCTTTTCGGCAAGCCTACCACACTCAACAACGTAGAGACTTGGTCAAACGTGCCCCAGATAATCTGGAAAGGGGCCGAATGGTTTGGCAACGTCGGCACCGGCAGCAGCAAAGGCACAAAGACTCTGTGTTTGGTAGGGAAGGTGAACAACACCGGGCTGGTCGAAGTCCCCCTCGGTACAAGTTTGGGGAAGATTGTATTTGATATCGGAGGCGGCATACCGAACGGAAAGAACTATAAGGCAGTACAGATAGGTGGCCCATCAGGCGGCGTTATCCCTGTTGAGCACTTGAATACCCCTGTCGACTATGAGGCTGTCACTGCGCTGGGAGCCATCATGGGCTCTGGCGGACTTGTGGTCATGGACGAAGATAACTGCATGGTCGATGTCGCCAAGTTCTTTCTCCAATTCACCAAAGATGAGTCTTGCGGCAAATGCACTCCCTGCCGTGCTGGAATACCCAAGATGCTTGAGCTCTTGACCAAGATAACGGACGGCAAAGGTGCGATGGAAGACCTCGCTATATTGGAAGAACTGGCTGAGATGCTCGGCTCGGCATCCATCTGTGGGCTGGGCCAAACAGCACCCAATCCCGTCCTGACTACGCTGCGCCACTTCAGGGATGAGTACGAGGCCCACATAATAGACAAGAAATGCCCGGCGGTAGTCTGCCCGGCCTTGTTCAAGGCTCCGTGTTCGGGTACCTGTCCGGTAGGACTCGATGCACCTGGCTACATCGCACTCATCAAACAAAACAGATTCGAAGAAGCTTGCCGAGTCATCATGCAGCGGTTGCCCTTACCGTTAAGCGTCGGACGGGTATGTCCTCATCCCTGTCAAGGCAAATGTCGTCGGCAGCAAGTAGAGGAGGCAATAGCCATCAGGCATCTGCACAGATTCGCTGCCGACTACGCTTTCGAGCACGGGTTCGAATATAAACCGGAAATGAAAGAGCGAAAGAAAGAAAAGGTGGCCATTATCGGTGCCGGTCCGGCAGGTTTATCAGCGGCCTGGGACCTTGCCCACGAAGGTTACCACGTTACCATATTCGAAGCACTCCCTGTAGCCGGTGGCATGTTGGCTGTCGGCATCCCCGGGTATCGACTGCCTAAGAATCTCCTTGAAAAAGAAGTCGAGATAATTCGGAAGCTCGGCGTGGAAATAAAATTGAACACACGGATAGACGATATAGAGACCCTGTTGAAAGACGACAAATATCAAGCTGTGTTCATCGCTACGGGCGCCCACAAGGGAGACAAAATGAAGATTCCAGGCGAAGAGTTGGCGGGAGTCTTCGACGCCATCAACCTCTTAAGAGAGCTAAATCTGGGAAAGAAAGTCAAAGTGGGACAGAAAGTAGCTGTCATCGGCGGTGGCAACTCTGCCATCGATGCAGCCCGGGTAGCCTTGAGAGAGGGTGCCAAAGAGGTCCACATTCTCTACCGACGAGAGAGGAAAGATATGCCGGCGCTACCGGATGAGATCATGGCGGCCGACGAGGAAGGTATTCAAATCCATTGTCTAACAGCCCCTACCAAGATTCTTGGTGACAGCAGTGCGGTCACCGGGCTCGAGTGTATCCGTATGGAACTCAAAGAGTTCGATGCCAGTGGAAGAAGGACGCCTAATCCCATCAATGGGTCTGAATATACGATGAGTTTCGATACGGTCATCGAAGCTACAGGTCAAAGACCAGATACTTCCTTTTTGAGTGGAGATGGTATTGGAACAGGAAGGGGCGGCACCATAGCCGCTGACCCCAGGACGCTCGCCACCAATCGCAAAGGGGTTTTTGCCGGAGGAGATGCAGTGACGGGTCC
>JALHUO010000122.1 GCA_022866545.1 Dehalococcoidia bacterium
ACTGCCTCAGTAACAGTAGGCAAGGAGGGTTATGATGAGTGGCTTTAGTGAGTATGACAAGTATGATGGCCTCGGTCTGGCTGAGCTCGTGCGAAAGAAGGAAGTCAAGCCAAGCGAATTGGTTGAAGAGGCAATAAGTCGCATCGAAAAGCTCAATCCACAGCTTAACGCGGTAATCTGCAAGATGTATGAACTGGCTCGCAAAGCTGCCGCTCGAGACCTTCCGAATGGTCCCTTCAAGGGTGTTCCTTTCTTGATGAAAGATCTGTTGATGGCTTATGCCGGAGTGCCCCTGACAAACGGCAGCCGGTTTTTTAAGGACTTCATACCAGACCATGATAGTGAGCTGGTCAAGCGGTTTAAGGCAGCTGGCATCATCGTTGTCGGCAAGACTAACACGTCAGAGTTCGGGCTGGTGCCTGTGACTGAACCTGAGCTGTTTGGCCCTACCAACAACCCCTGGGACCTGAGCCGTACTCCAGGTGGTTCCAGTGGTGGCTCGGCTGCCGCTGTAGCCGCGCGGATGGTCCCCCTAGCTCACGGGGTTGATGGTGGTGGTTCGATTCGAATGCCGGCCTCTTGTTGCGGTGTGTTCGGTCTTAAGCCAACCCGAGGTCGCAACCCAATAGGCCCTGATTTTGGTGAGGCCTGGCGCGGTTTAACTTGTGACCACGTTTTAACCCGCTCGGTTCGCGATAGTGCTGCCATGCTGGATGCCACTGCCGGACCAGATGTCGGAGCGCTTTACTATGCCATGCCACCAGCGCGTCCATTCCTGAGTGAAGTTGGCACAGATCCGGGAAAGCTGCGTATTGCCTTCACCTCAAAGCCCTTTCTCGGCGCCTCTGTTCACAAAGATTGTGTGAACGGGCTAGAGACCACAGCTAGGCTATGCCAGGACCTCGGCCATGAGGTGGTAGAAGCAGCACCCCAAATCGACGGCAAAGCCTTTGCTAAGGCCTTTATGACGATAGTTTGTGTCGAAACTAGAGCCACAATCGAGGAGGCCGAGGTGCTATTGAACCGTAAAGCTTTGTTTAAGGATTTTGAACCTAGCACATGGGCACTCGGCTTGCTTGGCAGGCAGTGCCGGGCGCCTGAGTTCTCCAGGTCTCTTAACCTGGCCCATCTTACAGCTCGACAAATTGGTGAGTTTTTTGAAAAGTGCGATGTCCTGCTGACTCCGACGCTGGCCATGCCGCCTGTGGCTACAGGTGCGCTCCAGCCGAAAGGGATACGAGCTGTGGCCATGAAGTTGCTGGGGCATCTCAATGCTGGTGGGTTGATTAACAGGCTGAGCGGAATAGATGTTCTTGCCCAACACGTCTTCGAGTTTATGCCTTACACGCCGCTGTTTAATGTTACAGGTCAGCCAGCCATGTCAGTCCCACTCTACTGGAACGATGAGGGATTGCCCATCGGCATGCAATTCGTTGGCCGATATGGTGAGGAAGCGACACTATTTCGTCTAGCTAGCCAACTGGAAAAGGCAAAGCCCTGGTCTGCCCGTATTCCTCCAATCTGCACCAAGGCCAACTAATTCACGTCTAGGCCTTCCGGCTTGCAGAACCCCTTTCTGAGCACGGCCGAAAGCCCTAAGGCAAATGACGACTAGTAGTCGAGGGTAATCCTCTGCCTGGATGGCACGGGTGACCATGGGAAGGCCGCGGGTTGAGGTAGCTAGGCGTTGTTGCTATACTCTATTCTGAAAATGGTTGATTGGGATCATTGCCAGAATAAGCTAGGAGTATCCTTCCGCCACCAGTCTTTGCTGGAGCAAGCTTTCGTGCATTCGTCTTATTGTAACGAAAATCTCGATTTTGCCCGGCCTAGCAACGAGCGCTTGGAGTTTCTGGGTGACGCTGTCCTGAATTTCGTCGCGACAGAAAAGCTATATAAAGAGCTTCCCGAACTACCTGAGGGAGAGCTAACTGAAATTCGTGCCTCTTTGGTTTGCCGGGATACCCTGGCTGAGCTAGCTTCCTCGCTCGAACTTGGTCACTGGCTCCTGTTGGGACGAGGCGAGGAATTGAGCGGTGGTAGAGTGAAGGCAAGCAACTTAGCAAACGCTATGGAAGCACTCATTGGGGCATTGTATTTAGACCAAGGGCTAGGTAAAGCTCGCCGATTCATTCTCAAACAGTTCAGGCCGGGGTTGGAAAGAATAAGGACAGGAAAGACAATGCCGAACTACAAGGCATTAGTGCAAGAGTTCATCCAAGGACAGAAAAGGCCGACGCCAGTTTACCGTTTGGTGGAAGCTACTGGTCCTGACCACAGCAAGCAATTCACCGCCGAAATCCTGGTCGAGGGGGAGGCATTAGGTAGAGGAATGGGAAGCAGCAAGAAGGTTGCTGAAAGCCAAGCAGCAAGAGCAGCTTGGGAAAAATTGAGGTGTAGCCATGGGTAGACGAGACTATAGACGGCGAGAGCAAAAAAAACCCAAGAAGGGGGAGCAGAAAAGTAAACCAATTTCGGCACTCGTCCCGCAGGTGGAGGTGGAGGTAGTCAAGAAAAAGAGGAAGCCCGCTGAGGAATTTGAGGAATAGGTGGTTTGGCAGCCTACCTCGAGCTTTATCCTAGTCGCAAGCTGAGGAAACGGGTTGAGACGGCTTTGTCTCTGCTCGAGGCTTGCTCTGTGTGTCCCCGCCACTGCGGTGTGAATCGCTTGGCCACCGGGACAGGCAAGTGCCGCACCTCTCGCCAGACAATGGTATCTAGCTACCGACCCCACTTCGGCGAGGAGGCCCCGCTCGTGGGCAGCTACGGTTCGAGAACCATATTCTTCACCAACTGCAACCTTAGATGTCTGTTCTGCCAGAACTATTCCATTAGCCAGCTGGGCGAGGGGGAGAGGGTCAGCAAAGAAGAGCTGGCTTACATAATGCTTTCTCTTCAAGTGAAAGGATGCCACAACATAAACCTGGTGTCTCCCACCCACGTGGTTCCTCAGATTGTGGAAGCACTCGAACTGGCGGCGGAATCAGGCTTGCACATCCCCTTGGTGTACAACAGCGGCGGCTATGACTCTGTAGAGACCTTGAGAATACTGAACGGCATTGTTGACATTTATATGCCGGACATGAAATATGACGATGAGGAGACAGCCAGAGAGCTGTCCGGCATTGAAAACTATCCTGAGGTAAACAAGGCGACAGTTAAAGAAATGCATCGGCAAACTGGTGATTTGGAGATAGGCGAAGACCGAGTGGCCCGAAGAGGACTCCTGGTTCGGCATCTGGTCCTACCCCGCGGTTTGGCAGGGACAGAAGGGATAGTGACTTTTCTGAGCAGAGAAATTTCCCGCAACACCTACATCAATGTGATGGCTCAGTATCACCCTAGCTGCAAGGCTTCTCAAATTCCGGGTTTGGGGCAACGAATATCATCTGCAGAATACCACGAAGCATTATCCCTTGCCTGGAAAGCAGGCCTAAGTCGAGTCGATAAAATCCACCCTGCAGAACTCCTTCCCATTCCGGCAGAATGACAAGAATGGGTCAGAATGAGAGGGGCAACAGAGAACGAAAAAGTGACTCATGTAGAAATGCCCAATGTGGCACAGCTTTCCGTTACAGTCCACGGACTGGTCCAAGGTGTTTCTTTCCGCTACTTCGTTCGTAATGTGGCCAGGGAACTAGGTTTGAAAGGCTATGTTCGCAACCTTGCCAGCGGGGATGCCGTGGAAATTAAAGCTGAAGGAGAAAAGCCACGGTTGCATAGACTACTTGGGCAACTCAAAACAGGCCCGCCGGGGGCCCGGGTTGAGAAGGTGGATATAGACTGGTCGGATTACACCGGGCAGTTCGACAATTTTAGTATAAGATATTAACAGAAAATTAGAGGGCGAAGGTCAGAACTCAAAACGACAACTGGAAATTCGAATCTTGTCAGTCCTCAAGCTGGATTCTGCCTTCATTAATGAGTTCTAGGTGCTCACAGTCAACTCCGGCTATTTGAGAAGCCTTAAGGTCAATTTCGTGAGGTTCGCCAATCAGGATTTTCCCATAATCCTCCACCTCCCCCTTCTTGGGATCATCGGTATAGGAGAATTTCTGATGGGCTTCGATAATGCCCAAATCAAAAGGCAACGTGAAATAGAGATCGGCAAGGACTTGTTCAATCCCTAATTCGTACAGAGTTCCCCAGCCACCCGACCTGCCATTTCTGTACTTGCTCACTGGCAACAGACTCAAAAGGTTTGCCACACTGAAGTGCCCGGAGCTGCCAGACACCTTGAAGGGCGTAACGCTGATTAAGAAATCGCTGCGCAGCACCACATTGGGTACCCAGAAACTCTCGACCGCATAGAATTCGGCCAATGGATTCTGAACTTCTATGAAGATTGAATCCCTGATATCAAGCATAAGCACGTGATGGAAGTTGTATCCTAAAGCTTGATATATTGGATAAATGGATTCGCCGCTCGGGGTGCCAT
>JALHUO010000123.1 GCA_022866545.1 Dehalococcoidia bacterium
CACCCATTGCCAGTCCACGTAGACGGTGAGCCCCTCACCGAGACTCCAGTCGCCATCCACACTGTGCCCTCATCGCTGAAGGTGATAGTGCCGAAGACTGCGCCGGCCAGCTTATTCGGCCCGCCGGCCTGCTCTTCATAAATGAGTCCGAATCCCCTTTGGTGGGCCAAACAAGACTTTGGCAAAACCAAAGATACTTTTCGTGCGATGAATTCAACAGTGCTTCTCGATTTCTTGATCATTCGGCATCAGCCAAGTTCAAGTCGCCTTCTGAGCACTGAAGTTGGAAGGTGTCACGGAGCCTACCGTTCTCCAGGAATGACAATAGTTATCTTGGCTTGCGGCGCCTTCTCTCCGCTACTTTTAACCTAGCCAGGGAGCGGCGTAAAGCTGCCTCAGCGACAGCGGTATCTACCTCGGGTGGTCGTTCCTTCAAAGTTGTCTCAGCACGACGCCTGGCAGCTTCAGCACGGGCGACATCAATCTCCTCGGCACGTTCACCGGCATCAGCCAAGATTATTACTTTGTCAGGGCGCACCTCAAGAAAACCGCCACCTATCGCCAGATATTCCTCTTCATTATCCTTTTTTATGAGTAGGTCTCCAGGCTGTAGCATGGTCATTAAAGGAGCATGATGGGGGAGAATGCCTAATTGTCCTTCTACTCCCCAGGCAACAACCTCGTTGACATCATCAGCAAAAATCATCTTCTCAGCAGTGACAATTTCCAACCTGAATGTAGCCATTATCTTCCTCTGATACTCTTGGCCTTTTCCACAGCTTCATCAATGGTGCCCACCATATAAAAGGCAGCTTCAGGAAGGTCATCGTGCTTTCCTTCCAGAATTTCCTTAAAGCCACGCACGGTCTCCTTAATGGGTACGTATTTGCCCGAAGTGCCGGTAAAGACCTCAGCCACATGAAATGGCTGTGAGCAGAACCTTTGAATTCGCCGGGCTCGATTTACAGCAAGCTTATCCTCTTCGCTCAATTCCTCCATGCCCAGGATAGCTATTATATCCTGTAGCTCCTTATACCTCTGCAATGTTCGCTGTACACCTCTGGCCACTTGATAATGCTCCTCACCAACGATGGCAGGGTCGAGTATGCGAGAGGTCGACGTCAAAGGATCGACAGCCGGGTATATACCTAATTCAACTATGGAACGTTCCAAGGCAATGACAGCATCCAGATGGCCATAAGTAGCTACTATGCCGGGGTCAGTATAATCATCAGCGGGTACGTAGATAGCCTGGAAGGATGTGATTGAGCCCTTCTTAGTCGTGGTAATCCTTTCTTCTAGCTCGCCCACATCTGTGCCCAATGTTGGTTGATAACCTACTGCTGAGGGCATACGTCCCAGAAGAGCGGACAGTTCCATATTAGCCAGAACATAACGATATATGTTATCTATGAAAAGAAGGACGTCCTGACCCTCAACATCACGGAAATACTCCGCCATGGTCACTCCAGTTAGTGCCACTCGAGAGCGAACGCCAGGGCTCTCGTTCATCTGCCCAAAGACAAGAACAGTCTTGTCCAGAACACCAGACCTCTGCATTTCCAACCAGAGGTCATTCCCTTCACGCGATCTTTCACCTACTCCAACAAAAACCGAAAAACCACCATGCTGGGTGGCGATGTTGCGAATAAGTTCCATGATGATAACCGTCTTGCCCACGCCAGCTCCCCCATATGCCCCCATCTTTCCTCCCCTAGTAAAGGGGGTGATGAGGTCCATCACTTTGAGCCCTGTCTCCAAAATTTGAGGAGTTGTCTCCTGCTCTACTAAAGAGGGGGATGGGTGATGAATGGGATAACGTTGCTCAGCCTTCACCTCTCCCAGTCCATCTAAAGGTTCACCGAAAACATTGAATAACCTGCCTAGGGTCGCCCTTCCCACCGGCACAGTTATTGGAGTTCCCATATCAATCGCTTCAGCTCCCCTCATCAATCCCTCGGTAGGAGTTAAGGCAACAGCTCGCACCCAGTTATTGCCGATGTGGTGTTGCGCCTCGAGAACAATTTTACCACCATCCAGGGGAATCTCTATGCCATTATATATGGCTGGCAACGCATTGGGCGGAAATTCCATATCGACTACTGTGCCAATAACTTGAACTACCTTGCCCTTTGCCATTTATTACCTCCCAAAAGAATTGTCACTCTGAGCGAAGCGAGTACTTTGCATGAGATTCTTCGCCCAAAGGGCTCAGAATGACAAAAAGTAAAGTTGCCATTTACCTACTCGAGACACCTAAGCTAAAGCCTCAGCTCCCCCACTAATATCACAGATCTCCTTGGTAATCGTCTCCTGTCGGACCTTATTCAATGCCAACGTCAGGTCCTCAATAAGTTCCCTGGCATTGTCGCTGGCATTACGCATAGCCACCATGCGAGCCGATTGCTCGCTGGCAACAAGCTCAAGTATAGCATGGTATACCTTCATCTCCACATACCTTGGCAGTAGCTCACCCAGAACAGCACTGGCGTCAGGTTCGTAAATGTATTCTGCCACTTGGGCTCGAGGTAACACAGCTGGCTCAATGGGAAGCAACAC
>JALHUO010000124.1 GCA_022866545.1 Dehalococcoidia bacterium
AGGCAGACGCAGAAAATACCACTCCGTCGCTTACTTTCACCACCTGTCGCTGCTCAATAAGTAAATTCAGCAAGTCAGGTTCGAGGGTTATATCACCGGGTGGAGAATAAGGATTCTCCTGCAAGGCACGGAGAAAGTTATTTATTTTTTCCTGTTGTCGCTCGGAAAGTTGAATTCGATAAGACGGAAGATGAACAGCTACGCCTTCTTCAACCAGAACACCAGACTCAAAAAGTCTCTGTAATGCGGCAGAAGTTGGCGATAGTTTCAACTTACTGCTCAGTTCCCCCTTGGGTATTCCGGCGCGGGTGGGGAATTTTCGATGATAATTCCTCGCTACATCTTCCGCCTTCTTAGCCAATCGTTCCCAGCCAGAACCGGTAAAAAGAAGGCTTTGCTTCCCCTGCCCCACTATTACCACCTTTCCATCGTTGACCAGCCTATCAACGACTTCATGCGTTTCATCAGCTCCCAAATCACACTTCACTGCCAGCTCCTCTGGTCCCAAGGGTTGGTTCGCCTCCAGCGTAGCCAGTACAACATCTCCCACGGTTCCCTCTGCCCTAATCTTCAGGTTTTGAACTATATCCGGGCGAAATCGGCGATGTCTCACTGAGTGCGACTCCACAATCACACCACCTCCCAATGTATCCATAGGTGAACGGATAATGAAATGGTCACCTTTAACCAATGCCACCGGCTTAGCCAAGGTAAGTTGTGCCCAGGAAATATCTCCAGAATCCAGCTTTTCTTTCTCCAGCAGGTGTACTTTGGCCGTTACCTCAGCAGCACCTGTGAAAAAACCAACGGCAGTACCGTGACGCAAAGGATGTTTAAGATTTGAAAGCATACGTAATCTTACGTCTAACCTCGTCGTCACCACTAACCAGCCCGATTTAGTAAGCACGTCACCACGTTCCAATTGAGAAGTTGCCACTCCGGTCAGGTTAGCCGCCACCCGACTGCCGGGGTTAGCCATATCAATGCGAGTCTTATGAGTCTGCAATCCCCTGAGTCTGGCTTTGAGTCCTGAGGGCAGTATTTCCACCTCCTGCCCTGCCATCAGCGAGCCATCGACTAGTGTTCCGGTCACCACAGTACCGGAGCCGACTATGGTGAAAGCGCGGTCTATCATCAGCCTCGGCCTGCCTATGTCTTTTCTCGGCTCAGCGGATGACAGAATCCTGTCTATACTCGAAACAAGGTCTGCCATCCCATCACCACTGACTGCCGATACGGCAACCACAGGCGACCCGTCTAAGCTGGTCGACTTGATTAGCTCTTCAACCTCCAGCCTTACCAAGCTCAATAATTCCTCATCCACCAGGTCTTTTTTAGTGATAACTACAATCCCTTTTGTTATGTCAAGTAAATCAAGTATGGCTAAATGCTCTCTGGTCTGAGGCATCACCCCCTCGTCAGCAGCCACGATAAGCAAAGCTAAATCTATGCCGCCTACCCCCGCCAGCATATTCCTTACAAAGCGCTCATGTCCCGGAACATCGAC
>JALHUO010000125.1 GCA_022866545.1 Dehalococcoidia bacterium
CACTCATATGGACGTCGCTGGCTTGCTAGGCGGCGCTGGTCTCGTCATTTTGGGCATACTTGTAGTCCTAGTAGGACTTAATATCGGAAGCTAGCTTGACGTCCGAGCGACAACCTTTGGCAAGAAGAGGGTCGGCCGAGTGTTTGTTCGTATGAATTCCTCGCTTGGTGAGCGACGCTCACCGTCTCAGGCATACTTGTAGTCCTGATAGGACCTACTTTCAGTTACTAGCCCCTTATCTAGCGTCCCCTTGACGCCCGTGATAGGCCACCAGGAGACAACCCAATAGATTACTGCGCTGATGGGGCGGGCTATCAGCCTGATGGCGAAAATCCCAAACTCTATGAGCCAGCGTATCGGAGGGTTGTACAAAAGCCAGGCCACGACTCGACCTATCAACCGGATAATGGAGGCGAAAGCCTTCAGTATGCTCCGCAGTGGTGGGTTGTACACAAGCCAGGCTGCTGCGGCCGCAGTCCCCCTGAGGTAAAACAGGAAGGCCGCTATGAACCAGCGTAGAGGGGGGTGGTAGAGAAACCAGGCTATGCCCAGAGGAATTCCCAGTAATATCTTCCCGAACAGGGCAACAGTACGAAAACCGATGTCCCAGAAGAAATTTCTCGTCAGAGGCCAGCCACGGCGCCATAACCTCACCAGCCAGACCACTACGGCCAGCAAGAGCAAGAAGATGAACAGCGGTGCAAAGGCCAGGACTGTTACCGGTACCTGTATTCCTACCAGTGGCAGTGTGACGCTCGGGACATCGACAACATAACCGATGCCAACACCCACGGCTGTCAACACAAAAGCGAGAAAGAGAAGGTTTCTGAGTTGAGCTGACCACCTCCCCATCCGCACCAGCCAGGGATAGATGATGCGCCATGTGAAGAGGATAGCCAATGGTATAAGAATCAAACATAGTATGGCCAGCGGCACCGCCCCGATCGCCAGGAAAAAGGCTATCGTAGCGCCGTAGTAAATGATGACCGCGGTTAGCAGGAGGAGCACTAAACAACTCATATCGTCTGACTCTCCTTAGCGCACTGAGAGAATTTCACCTTGCTCTTCTCGATCACCCCGCATCCAGGTCTTGACATGGACTCATGAGAGAATTAGCATCAAAGCACCCAGCAAAGCTGTGGAACAAACTACCATAGCACCCATAAGCGGACCGACGACCAAAGCAAAAGTCGCAGCAAGCATACCCATCACGGCCGCGAACATGCTCATGAGCGCAGAAAAAAATATCATCGGTGCGAGCAACATGAAGGCTATCATACGATACCACACTCCCCAGTCGACGGAGCTAACATCGTCCTGCCCTTTCCGAAAAGTCTCATACCATCTGCGCGGTTACCCACGGTCAATTTTGCCCTCGCCCCCAACCTGGCACTCCAGCCCACTGCCGACCTCACCGCAGAACTATGAAGATTTCTGCGGCTTGAACTTACTCTGTCACCCTGAATTTTGTTTCCCGGTAGGCCACGACCAGGAGAACGACCAGCACTACCAGCCCTACTACTACCCATACCCAGGTCGGGATCGGGGATACCCTGAATTCAATAGACTCCGACCAGGGGCCTTCGTTGCCATAGTCATCTACTATCTTAACCCGCCAGTGGTAGGTGCCTTTGGGTAGAGCCTCGTCCTTGGTCAGTGAGTAAGTGCTTTCCGCGATTGATTTAGGCCAGTTACTTTCCTCTCCGCTTACCTCTAAGGTGTAATTATAACCGGTGCCACCTGTTGTCCCTTGCCAGCGAAAAGTCACCATCCCCGACCTTAGGGTGCTGTCTTTGGGTGAGATAGGCAGCGGAATTATTGACAAGGTTTTCTCGGTTACAGTGAAGGCAATCGAGTCGCTAGCCCCGCCCTCATCGGTCACCACCACCGTCTGTTGGCCTTCGACGCTTCCCTTTGGTACTCGGAAGCTAATGTCAATATTGCCATTCGGCTGGCTGGGCATACCCCCTGACGCGGGGACTCCGCCAACACTCACGGTCAATCTTTGACTGCCGTGGAAACCGTCACCATGAAGGCTAATTGAGTCGCCGGGAGCCCCCTCGACTGGGCCAATGTCCAGTATTCTGGCTTGGGTATTGACGGTCTTCGTGACGGCAGGCTGGGTTATGTCACCGGAAGCAGAGACTGTGTGGCTGCCGTAGGTGCTGGTTGGCAGAGCAAAAGTGGATTCCCAACAACCAGTCATATTAGCGGTGATGCTGGTAGGCGTAACATCGATCCCATCAAAGTAAATCCGGATTCCAGTTTCCCCGAGTGCAAAACCACCCCCCTTGACGGTAATCGTATCACTTACGTTGGCTGAAATGGGCTCAACCAGTATTCCGGGATTCACAACGAACTCGACATTAGGCACATCACGAGCCCTGGTAGACGCCCCTGAGGCATCAATGATATGGCTACCCTTTTGCACAGGTGGAACAGCGATAACGACGTTCCAGGAGCCATTTTCTTCAGCATATGCGATTTCCTTCAAGACCTTCCCGTCAAAGGTAATCTCAACGTCTTTTTCCTTACTGGCAAAGCCCGTACCGGCTATCTCAATCGTCTGTCCTACGGTTCCCGAACCCGGCGCGACGGTGATTCTGGGAGTCACCTTGAAGTACTTGCTTACCCGACTTGCCCGCAACTGGCCTTCCATAGCGTAGATATCAAAGGTGTAGCCACCGGCGGGGGTGGGAGGTATAGTATAGGATACGGTCCAGTTGCCCACTGCACTAGCTGTAGTGGTTTGTATCACCGCGCCCTTGAATTCGACTTGGATTTGCTGCCCGGCCACAAAGCCGTAGCCGTTGAGAGTTATGTTCGTACCTACCGGGCCCGTTTCGGGTGCAATCGTTGCTGAAGGCTTAACTTCAAAGGTGGCGGACGGCCCTTTCTGAGCGTAAGCAGCGTCGACCAGATAGACATTATGAAAGCCTTTTGTAGCCTGAGGCAGAAAGAACGTGACTTCGTAAGCTCCGGGCACAGGCGCCGTGAATTTCACCAGAACATTCGTGAGAGAATCCCAGGAAATATAATAGGTGCCGCTTGTTCCAACGAGCACTGTTGCTGTGATCACCTCGCCACAGACGCCTGCGGGGAGCAAGAAGCCGCAGACCCCACAATCGGGACGAAGGGTAATGTTATACACTGTCGATGGAAGTGAGAGTGTTGTGAATTCGTAGTATGCACCGCTGTTATTATTGGTCGTAGTTCCGAAGGCATCGGTAGATTCAACTTCGAAGTAGTATGTCGTGCCGGGGGATAAGCCTGTAAGGGTTATGGAGTGGGTTGTGACCAGGGTGCTATCAGATTTCTCTTGGACGGGTGGTTTGCTCGTGCCGTAGCGCACCAAGCTATCACTGGAAGTATTGGTGGTCCAGCGAATAGTGGCGCCGTCGTAGGTTTCATCCAAGGGAATGACGGTTGATATCGATGGTCCATCAGCTAGGGCCAGTTGGGGCAACACCAGCAGCAATAACAGAAGCCCGGCTATGACTGTAAACTGTATTCTCTTTATGTGCACTCTCGATTCTAGTGGCAGGCAAGTTCTCTCGAAGACGTGTTATTGGATGACCCTATGTAGTTATGTAGTATAGAGAACCCTACGCCCGTTCTTTGAAAAAAAACAAGTCTTGCCGCCTTTCCTTTATTGACGAGGCTGTTCAACGCCGGTTCCCTTCTGGGCAGCCAGCTTCTCTGACAGCCTCATGCAACGACATAATATCTTCAACTGGATGAGTTTGTCAAGACATGTGCCCCGCTAGATTTTTTTAAACCCCGGGAAAAGTCCTTCAGGGGGCTTGACAACCTGCTCTCTGTAAAATATACTTACTTAACAAGTTCTTAACATTTGTGGCTGGTTCTACCTCAGACAATCAAGCCATCAGTTGCGATGGGCGAAAAGCCCGGAAAGGGGGTGTTCGAAGGGAGTTAAAGAAAGAAATCGTGCGTCGTCCCGGGCCCGGGAACTCGGGATGGTGTTGCAGTGTCAAGATATCAAAACAAAAAATAAAGGAGGTTTAGGTGAAAAAATTAATTAGTATCGGTGTTGCCCTGGCTGTATTAGCCTTGGTAGTGCTGCCCGTTGGTGCGGCGGCACAATGTGGATACGACCCTGACGGCGCTGGTCCGCTGACAGAAATCGTGCCGGACAGTTATGCCAAGATCCCGTTCGCAATCCTGGAGAGCGGTCTTGCGATGGTGGGAGGGCTTCTGAGTACGCTGGCGGGTCCACTGGGTCTGCCCACGTGGTTGGATGATGTCGTGCTGACGATTGCTCCATGGACCGGCGGTCCCCTTTCCTGGACAGTCGATATGCTGGGGTGGGGCCTGGCCTTGGTGGGGGGCGTAATCGCACCCCTTGCTAGCACCTTGGGTCTCCCCGCCTGGTTAGACGACCTGATCTTTGGCATATCGTGTGGCCTCTTCCAGCCTTTCAGCTGCAACGTCACGGGTGCCGACTTCGATCCGTGCCCATAAAGAGCGTGGTAGTCTAACAATGGAGTATTCTTCTCGCTTGGTTGCTGGGTGATGAGAGAGGAATCTCAATGAGATTGCTTGGTTGATTTCCCGGAGCCGGCAACAAAGAGATTGCCTGAACTAGCAACCGGAGAAAGAGACAAAGATTCAAAAGGGGGCAGCGTGAAGCTGCCCCCTTTCCTTTTTGGAATCAGATGTCATTGCGAGCGAAGCGCGGCAATCCCTGTGGCTAGATTCCAAACACAATCGTAGTGCGACCTTTTAAGGTCGTGCAGTCTTGCCTTTGCGCGAGGCTGAAGCCTCGCACTACCTTTTTGCATCTTGAGTTATCATTTTGATTTTTGAGATTGTCTAGGATCTGGTGCCTGGAATTTAGGATTTCTCTAGTATTGGCATATAGGCGGGACTTGTCCCTGCCCTGGGTGGATGGAGATAAATTCAGCGCTTGCCAAAAAAGGTGGAGCAGGCTGCTACGCCGTGTCTTCACTGTCCAGTTCTTGGAAGAAGCAAGTCCGGTTACCGGTGTGACATACTGGCCCCGTAGGCTCAGCCTTGATAAGGAGGGCATCGCTATCGCAATCCTTGGTGATGGACTCCAGTCTGAGGAAATTGCCCGAGGTTTCTCCCTTGTGCCACAATTGCTGCCGGCTCCGGCTGTAGAACCAGACATCTCCGCTGGCTAACGTGCGTCTCAGCGACTCTTTGTTCATATAGCCCAGCATCAGGACTTCACCATTTTGGGCATCCTGAACAATAGCTGCAATCAGGTCTTTATCATCAAACTTTAGCATTTGCCTCCTGAGTTAACCCCAGAAAGTCTTACGGCTTCTTGGGGATTCCGCTCAATTTGCCTTAAATATTGGCTGGGCAGCCGAGGAAACCGCAAGGTTGCCTTGAGTCGGCTTAAGTTCCGAAATTGATTATCGCTTCCCCCAAGTTGATATCCCCGGTATAAAGAGCTTTGCCTATAATTGCTCCTTCTACACCGAGTTCCCTAAGCCTCTGTAGATGCTCCAATCTGGAAATCCCCCCGGCCACGATGACAGGGACATTTGTTGCAGCAATCAGTCTCTTTATCATATCAAAGTTGGGCTCGGTAAGGGTGCCATCCCTTTTTATGTCAGTATAAATGAGGCGACTCACTCCGGTGTCAACCATCTCTCTACTCAGCTGGAGGATTTCAACAGGCGTGTTCTTCTGCCAGCCGCGGATGGCTATCGTGCCATCTCGGGCGTCCAGGCTAACCGCGATAGCGTCGCCGAATTGGCGGCATAGCTTCTCTACCAGCGCTCTGTTCTCAACCGCCGCAGTTCCCAAAACTATCCGGCCGACCCCCTGACGCAGCAGTTTTTCTGCCGCATCTTCTTGCCTGATGCCGCCGCCTAGCTCTATCAACAGGCCAGTCTCCTTTATTATCTCCTCAACCACCGCCATGTTTTTGGGCTCACCCGCAACTGCTCCATCCAGGTCCACAATGTGGAGCCAGCGTGCCCCCTGGGAATACCAGGTCAAGGCTGCGGTCACAGGGTACTCATCAAAAACGGTCTCTCGGTTATAATCACCCTGATACAACCTGACGCACTTGCCACCCTTGATATCAACTGCTGGGATTATCTCCATGTCCGTCCTCTCTTATGCCCGTTATCTGACTGTTGTTTCCTTGCCGTTAAGTTGAGTATCAACACTAAGCTATCGTGGCCACTTACATTCTACCCTATCATACAGTACCTTATGTAATCAGACAATGTAATCTACGCTGGATAGACCGAGCCCGAGGCCTATTGAGCGTCGTCTATGGTCAGGCAAGCTTGACACTGCGAGGGGCGTCATATAGTATAGGCTAGGAACCCGAAAAAGCGAAGCCAGCATGTCATTTGTTAGCTTGGGTCCTTGGAGGGAGAACTATGGATAAGATCGCCCAGGCCATGGAAAGGGCCGGCTTCCCCGCCAGCGATGGTTACGACCTGCCCACCTCAACGAAGACATTCCCCGATGGCGCTCACTACCGAGTGGAGCTCTCCGGGATAGAGACGCCCAAAGTCTTGTTGGCCGCAATTGACGAGGCGAGGAAGCAGGCGGTGCCGTTTCACCGCTCGATTTCCGTGGTGCGGGGAGCCTGCATGCTGACCCGCGAACAGCTCAAGGAATTTGCCCTGATCGCTCATGACAATCAGGTGGAAGTTATCATGACTCCCGGGCCGAGGCCTGCCTGGTACACGGGCCGGCAGATTGCCACTCCCGAGGGGGCGATTTCGGGAATGAGGATGAGGGGCATGGACACGGTGCGTCATTACCTCATGGAAGTCGAGCGGTGCATTGATATAGGCTTCCGGGGTTTCCTCGTCTGGGACGAGGGCGTGCTATCTCTGCTCAACACCATGAAGCAGAACGGCGACCTGCCACAGGATATCGTCTTCAAAGTCTCTATATTCGCCGGGCATGCCAATGCCACGGGAGTGAAGTTGGTGGAATCGCTAGGTGCCGGGAGCTGCAACCCGGTGGCAGACCTCACCCTTCCCCAGCTTGCTTCTATCCGCAAGGTCGTGAGCTTGCCTCTGGATATCCACATCCAGCTCTGGGCCTCCATGGGCGGCTATAACCGGATTTATGAGACACCGGAAATAGCACGGGTGGCCTCGCCCTGCTACTTCAAAATGGAGCCCGGGCCAGGGCTCGTGATGTATATGCCGTGGGGCACGTCTGAAGACGGACTAGCCGAATTGGCAAGAGACAAAGTCCGCTCCGTTAAGAACATCATTGAACTGATTGGCGAGGTCCAGCCCGGGTTGAAGGTATCAAAACATGGGGTCAAGGACCTCAGGGTACCTCTGCCCGGATGAGGAAGGAGGGCGAGAAGCGGATGCCCAGGAAGACTGTGCTCGACTTTAGAGAGATGAAGAGAAAGGGTGACAAAATCACCTTCCTCACCGCCTACGATTTCCCTATGGCCAGCTTCTGTGAGAAAGCCGGCATGGACATGATTCTGGTGGGTGACAGCGCTGCCATGGTGGTTCACGGCCTGCCCGGAACAGTGCCCATTACCATGGACCAGATGATCCAACATTCTCAGGCAGTGAGGAGGGGCGCTCCCGCTACCTTTGTTATCGGCGATATGCCGTTTCTTTCCTATCAGGTCTCCAGGGAAAACGCCATCGTGAACGCGGGCCGGTTTTTCAAAGAGGCCAGCGTTGACGGCATCAAGCTGGAGGGGGGCCGGCGGGTCATCAACCAGATTGAGGGAATAATCGAGGCCGGAATGTCCGTGATGGGACACATCGGGCTCACACCGCAGAGTTCCGGTCAACTCGGCGGCTTCAGGGCACAGGGTCGCACCGCAGACGCGGCCATGGAGCTGATTGAAGACGCCCTGGCTATCGAGAAGGCAGGTGCCTTCGCCCTGCTGCTGGAGGCGGTTCCTCCCGAAGTGGGCAGAATCATCA
>JALHUO010000126.1 GCA_022866545.1 Dehalococcoidia bacterium
CCGAGCAACATTACACCAATATCTGTAACTACCTGTCCCAGATTGGCAGCCAGGAGCCCCATTGCGAGCCGAGTGAAGGGACTATCAGACGTTATAGAAAATTTCTCTCCAAGCCATTGACCATCGCTCTGCTCATCGGAAGCCTCAGCGGCGCTGACAAAGAAAGCCTGCACGGTAGAATCAGGCAGGGTAAAGTGGACATTGTTATCGGCACCCATGCCATTATTCAAAAGGAGGTAGAATTCAAAAAACTAGGGCTGGCGGTGATAGACGAGCAACACCGCTTCGGTGTATTGCAGCGCTCTGCCCTGCGGCAAAAGGGATTTAACCCTCATGTTCTGGTCATGACAGCCACGCCTATTCCCCGCACCATGGCACTGACGCTCTACGGAGACCTGGACCTATCCGTTATTGACGAGTTGCCCCCGGGACGGCAGGTTGTGAAAACAAAGTGCCTGGAGCCACAGGACAGGGAAAAGGCTTATACCTTCATCCATCGCCAGGTCAGCAATGGCCGACAAGCATTCATCATCTGCCCCTTGATTGAGGAATCCGAAATACTGGAGGCAAGAGCCGCCACAACCGAGTATGAGCGGCTGTCCCGGGAAGTTTTCCCGGATTTAAGATTGGGACTGCTCCATGGTCAAATGCCTGGTCCCGAAAAGGAAGAGGTAATGCGCAATTTCCGAGGCGGGGACCTGGATATTCTGGTGTCGACCTCGGTGGTAGAGGTGGGCATTGATGTACCTAGAGCCTCAGTCATGATGGTCGAGGGTGCTGAACGCTTTGGTTTATCCCAGCTCCACCAGTTCAGGGGACGCGTGGGGCGAGACAAAGAACAAGGCTATTGCCTGCTTATCCCGGCAAAGCTTTCGCCGGAGGCCAGGGAGCGCCTCTGTCTGATGGAGAGGGTTCATAATGGCTTCGCCCTGGCTGAGAAAGACCTGGAGCTACGGGGGCCCGGGGAATTTTTCGGCACGCATCAGAGCGGCTTGCCCGACCTCAAACTTGCCAAACTTACCGATTTACGCAGTCTGGAATTGGCGCGGCGAGAGGCAATGACTCTTTTCCAGAAGGACCCCGATTTAAAGAAGGCTGAACATCAACCTTTACGTCAACAATTGAGCCAAGCATGGTCCAAAGACGCTGAGTGGAGCTAGATCCAGTCAAATCTTGCGATTTTCGTAGGAACCCGTTAAATTTAGCATCAAATTCGTTGCAGTTGATTTAGTCATGCTTAAGCAAGAACTGGCTGGATGTTTGCAGCAAGCCGTATTGAAGGCACAGCGGGAAGGTGCCCTGGCTCCGGCCGCCCTGCCCGAGGTGCTTATAGAACATCCTCAGAATCCAGAACACGGCGATTTTGCCTCAGGCCTCCCTTTGAGGATGGCACGGGCTATGAGGATGTCCCCTCTGGCTATAGCGGAAAAAATCATCGAGCATATAGTGCCACCACCCCAGGTTGACAAGGTCTGGATTGCCCCTCCCGGCTTCATCAACTTCACCTTACGGAAAGACTGGCTGAGCACGGAGGTTAAATCAATCCTGGTTGCCGGCGAGGCGTACGGCGATATTGAGATAGGCAAAGGTAAGCGGGTCCAGCTGGAATTTGTTAGTGTCAATCCTACCGGACCTCTTCACGTAGGTCATGGCCGTGGTGCTGTCTTGGGCAGCACTTTAGCCAATGTTCTTACTGTCGCGGGCTACGGTGTGCAAAGAGAATACTACATAAATGACATGGGCACCCAGATAACTAACTTCGGGCGTTCCCTCCATGCTCGTTACCAGCAATGCCTGGACAAGGAAGCGGCTATGCCTGCAGACGGCTACCACGGCAATTACATGATCGACCTGGCCAAAGAAATTGTCCAGGAGCAGGGTGATAGGTTCTTGTCGTTGCCCGACAGTGAGGCAGTTTCCCAACTAGCAGAGGTGGGGGTTGCCAAGATGCTGCAGACAATTAGGCACGACCTCAAGCTGTTGGACGTCGTTTTTGACAATTGGTTCTCAGAAAAAAATCTTTACCGGGGCGGGCAATATAGCAGAGCTATGGAACTACTCCAAAGCGGCGGCTATGTCGTCGAGAAAGCAAATGCTACCTGGTTTGAGTCGAGCTCCCTGGGCGAGGATAAGGACAATGTCCTGGTACGCGGCGATGGTTCTCCCACTTATTTTGCCTCGGATGCTGCCTACCATTACAACAAGTTTCTGGAGCGCAAATTCGATAACGTGATTGATATCTGGGGGGCTGACCATCAGGGACACGTTCCTCGAATGAAAGCGGTGCTCAAAGCCTTAGGGTGTGATCCTGAGCAGCTCAAGGTAATAATCTGCCAGCTAGTTACTTTGCGGCGCGGGGAAGAGATAGTCAAGGTATCCAAGCGTAGTGGCGATATCGTTACCTTACAGGAGGTGATAGAAGAGGTAGGCCCAGATCCATGCCGCTTCATATTCCTATCTCGCTCTGCTGACAGCCAGATGGATTTCGACATGGAACTGGCTAAGAAGCAATCGGCAGACAATCCTGTGTATTATGTTCAATACGCTCACGCTCGGATTGCCAGCATTTTGCGTCTCGCGAAGCAACGGGAAATAGACTACAGTCAGGGCGATGTTTCTTTGCTTACGACCGAACCGGAGTTAACTTTAATTCGCCGCTTGATCCTCCTCCCTGAAATAGTGGGACGAGTGGCGGCTGCTTTCGAGCCTCACCACCTGCCTTACTATGCCCTGGATTTAGCCACTGCATTTCACAGCTTCTATAAGCAATGTCGGGTTGTCTCCGAGGAC
>JALHUO010000007.1 GCA_022866545.1 Dehalococcoidia bacterium
GATCTCGCTCAGACTTAATCCTCCAGCTTGTTCCTCCAAAACTGTCTCATAATCTACATTGATGATGGCTTCTTTGCAACCACCTCTTATGAGCATCAAATCACGCCACCAGTCGAGCCAGGCCTCTATTATATCCATCCCGGCTTTCCGGTCCTGGCTAAACTGGCTGGCTAGCTCTTGAGCATAAGCAAACCTTTGCTCCAGGCTTGCAGTCAATAAGGAGACCAGCTTGTCTATCCTTTGAGACCGCTTCTGTAATATATCGTCATTTGTCAAAGCGGACACTGCCCAGCCCAGGCGACCATGGCACAACTGATTCAAAAGCTTAGCTTTATCAGCATCAACGTTGTATGAGTTGATGAGCACCTGCTGCACTCGGTCCGATGGCACAGGCTTCAATTCCAGCCTCTGACACCGCGAAATAACTGTCGGCAAGAGGCGGCCCTCCTCAGCAGCCAACAAAAGCCAAACTACCCTGGGGGGTGGCTCCTCTAATATCTTGAGCAAGGAATTGGCCGCCTCGGTAGACAGATATTCCGCCTCATCAATGATAAACACTTTGCACTTGCCTTCATATGGTGGCAGGTTAGCTGAGCGTTGCAGACCTCGAATATCATCAATGCCAATTTCCGTCCTCGAATCCAGGCCAATAGGTATGACATCAGCGTGCTTGCCCTCCCGGATTCGCTGGCAGGAACGGCACTGACCACACGGCACTTCTGGACCATCGCAATTTAGGGCTTGCGCCAGATTGATGGCCAAAGTCCCTTTGCCCACATGCCGCGGCCCTACTAGAAGATAGGCGTGGGCTACAGCATTGGTTCTAAGGCTGTAATCCAGCAAAGATAGAATTTTATCCTGTCCGATAACTTGCCACATGTTAAATTACGTCCAGCCTCATCAGATCCTGATACGTCTCCCGGCGGCGAATAGGACGTGCTCGCCCCTCCTTTACCATGACTATAGCCGGCCTTGGTACGGCATTATAATTGCTCGCCATGGGGATGGAATAAGCACCGCAGACTGGAATAGCTATGACGTCGCCGGGACGCGCTGCAGCCAAATTGACGTCCTGTACTAAAATATCCCCAGACTCGCAGAGCTTGCCGGCAATGGTAACCATGTCTCTTTCTGATTCCAACGCTTTGTTAGCCACCAGAGCCTCATATTTAGCTCCATAGAGCGCCGGCCGGATATTGTCGCTGATGCCGCCATCTACACAGACATACTTCTTTATCCCCAGTATCTCCTTGGTCGCCCCGACCTTGTATAATGCCACCCCGGCCTGGCCGACAATCGCCCTGCCGGGCTCGACAACCAGGCGCGGGCGACTCAACCCCAGTTCCGAAACGAGACTGCTCAACTTGCCCGTCAGAGCACGGGCATACTCTGCTATTGTGGGCACTACGGAGTCCAGAGTGTACGGAATGGCAAAACCGCCACCGATGTCGAATTCGCGGAGGTCGAAGCTGAATTTTTGGCTCATTCCCCGGGCAAACCCAAGCACAGGCTCCATAGCCAATTCATAAGGTTGAACTTCAGACACCGGGGAGCCCAGATGGAAGTGTAAGCCCAGAAGGTTGAGGTTGGAGGCTGATGAAGCCTGGTTTACCGCCTCTTCGGCTTGCCCCGTGGCTAAGGGAAAGCCAAATTTGCTCTCTATTGTCCCCGTAGTAGTATATTGGTGTGTATGGGGGTCAACTCCCGGGTTCAGGCGAAGCAGGATATTCTGGTTAATTCCTCTCTTTCTGGCGAGCCTGTTAAGTAGTTCAAGCTCATAGAAGTTGTCCACCACAATTCTACCCACTCCCCAGTCCAGTGCCAGATCTAATTCTTCCGCAGTCTTGTTGTTGCCATGGAAATAGACCTTGTCCAGAGGGAAATCCACAGAGTGGGCAATGCTGAGCTCTCCTCCAGAGACCACGTCTAGCCCCAGTCCTTCTTCCTTAAACATAAGAGCCAGAGCCCTATTGAGGAAGGCTTTGGAGGCATAAACGACCAGTGTATCAGGATAGTATTTACCGAACTCTTCTTTGAATTCATAGCACTTATGGCGGAGGGTGAATTCATCGAAAAGATAGAGCGGCGTGCCGAATTCATTAGCCAGGTCAACAACATCGCAGCCACCGATAACAAGGTGACTTTGCTTATTTACCTCAGTCATGAGGGGAAAAAGAGTTAGCTTAGGCACAGTCTTTGTGCTCATGCTCATATGGTAGCTTGTAATGCCTGCTAAGTCAAAA
>JALHUO010000127.1 GCA_022866545.1 Dehalococcoidia bacterium
ACTCGGCCGACCCTCTTCTTGCCAAAGGTTGTCGCTCGGACGTCAAGCTAGCTTCCGATATTAAGTCCTACTAGGACTACAAGTATGCCCAAAATGACGAGACCAGCGCCGCCTAGCAAGCCAGCGACGTCCATATGAGTGAAGAGCCGGCCAAATATCTCCTTTCCGTAGGCCGCCATTCTCGGCGTCAAGCCGTTTGGCTCTGCAGGAGATCCTGGCCCTGTCTCGGTGGAGGCTCTATCAAACATGGGCAGTACCATCTTTTTCCACTCGCGCGATTCCCGATAGACCACACCGGCTATTACTATGCCCACGATGGCAATAAAAATCCCCAGGATTAGCACCAATGTGCCTAGGCCAAGATCAACTATTTCAGCTGGTAAAGGGTTAGCTGTGTCCATTTTCGTCTCCTTTTCCCATCAATTCGATAGTCTTCTCTGTCGATTTGGGCTTGCTCCACACGTCCCGGAAACCTTCACATAGCTCACGACAATATGTGAAGACCTTCCATTTTCACCCATTGTCAGGGGTGACCAATTAGACGGTCCCACGTCAAGCGAACCTCAATTTGTTTTAGCGTAGCATAGCTACCGCATGGTGTCAATATCTCTCATTTGCAGGAAGAGTTGTGCTAAAATCCAGCAAGGGTCGATATGGTAAGTGCTGACGAACTGAAGTATTGGGTAGCTTTCTCCGGGATACCCGGGATAGGCCGGGTCCGTATTTCCCGGCTAAAAGAATACTTTGGCAGTTTGCAGGATGCCTGGAAAGCTCCCGAAGGCAAGCTAAAGCAAGCCGGACTGGATTCACGAAGCACAGATGCTCTGGTGACCCTACGCCCGAGGATCTCCGTGGATGCCGAGATGGAAAAACTGGAACGCTACAAGGTGAGTGTGTTGGTCTGTGATGATCCTAATTATCCTTCGAGATTAAAGGAAATTTATGACTATCCGCCGGTCCTCTATGTTAGAGGTAGTCTGCCAGCCGAGGATGAACCTTGCCTGGCCATAGTCGGTACCCGTCGTCCCACCGTCTACGGGAGGCAGGTGACCGAAGAGATTGTAACGGACTTAGCCAGAAGTAAGATCACAATTGTCAGCGGATTAGCCCGAGGAATTGACTCCGTGGCTCATCGGGCTGCTCTAGATGCCGGGGGCAAAACCGTAGCTGTGTTCGGTTCCGGGCTGGATACCGTTTACCCCGCCGAGAACGCCAAATTGGCTCAAGCTATTATCGAGCACGGCGCTCTGATCAGTGAATATCCGTTAGGCGTCAAACCTAAGGCCGAGAACTTCCCGCTCCGCAATCGCATTATGAGTGGCTTGAGTCTGGGGGTGCTGGTAGTGGAAGCCGGTGAAAGGAGTGGAGCTCTGATCACCGCCCATCAGGCGGTGGAACAGAACCGAGAGGTCTTCGCTATTCCAGGTAGCATTCTCTCCCCAGCCAGTCAGGGGACCAACCGCCTCATTCAAGAAGGAGCTAAGTTGGTTCGCAATTATAGTGATATACTCCAAGAACTGAACCTGGCCATCGTAGTGCAGCAAGCAGAAATCAAGGAATTTTCCCCGGCTAACGAGGTTGAATCTGCTATACTGGAACACCTGAGCTCTGAGCCCTGTCATATAGATGAAATCGGCCGCCGCAGCGGTTTGACTATGCCAGAAGTAAGCAGCACTCTAGCGATGCTAGAGCTCAAAGGGATTGCCAGACAGGTAGGAAGCATGAACTACGTGCTGGCTCGAAGGAACTAGAACCTAATTAGGGACAGAATTTTCCGGAGGTACCTCAGTATCCATCATAGGCTCATACAAAGGTCTTCTCCCCTGACGGGAGAGGATTAAGGTGAGGGGGAATTTTCCCTCCCTACTAATTCCCTCCCGCAAGGGACGGGAGGATTATGAGAGGTTTTGCAGTTGGCTATATAGTTAAGATAGGATGAATCATGGCGAGTAAATTAGTTATCGTCGAATCTCCTGCCAAGGCCAGGACTTTAAACAAGATTCTGGGGCGTAGCTATAGCGTCAAGGCGTCTCTCGGACATGTACGTGATTTGCCCAAGGCAAGCCTGGGGGTAGACATAGAGAAGGGATTCACGCCCAAGTATGTCATTCCCCCGGGAAAGAAAAAGATAGTCGGCGAAATCAAAGAGGCAATTGGCAAAGCCCGGTCTATCTATTTGGCTACTGACCCTGACCGCGAAGGGGAGGCGATTTCCTGGCACCTGGTACAGGCAACCAAGCTGGACAATAACGACAGACCCGTTCATCGCGTAGTCTTCCACGAAATAACCGAGGATGCAGTTCAAGAAGCTTTCCAAAATCCCCGCTCTATCGATATGAACCTGGTGAATGCTCAGCAAGCCCGGCGCATCCTGGATAGACTCGTGGGCTACAAGCTTAGTCCGCTCTTGTGGCGAAAGGTACAGAGGGGACTTTCGGCAGGCAGGGTTCAATCGGTGGCTGTGAGGATGATTGTTGACCGTGAGAAAGAGATTCGAGACTTTGTTCCCCAGGAGTACTGGATTATGGAAGTTGAGCTGGCTGTGTCTGAAGAAAAGAAGGCAGCTTTTAGAGCTAGGCTGTTCGCTCTGGCCGATGGCACCAAGCTGGATATTGGCAGTAAGGACGAGGCGGACAGGGTCATGGCCGACTTAGAAAAGGCTGCATATGCAGTTAAGACGGTGGTGACTAAACAGGTAGCTCGTCAGCCGGCCCCACCTTTCATCACGAGCACCCTGCAACAAGAGGCCTGGCACAAGCTGCACTTCACCGCCGGGCGAACTATGGCTATTGCCCAGCAACTCTATGAAGGCTTGCCCCTGGGCAAGGAAGGGTCGGTAGGACTTATCACCTATATGCGCACCGATTCCACCCACGTGGCTGCCTCCGCCATAACCGAAGTGAGGGAGTTTATCAGCGAGAAATACGGAGACAAATTCCTCCCATTAAAACCACGCAGTTTTGCCAGGAAAGTAAAGTGGGCCCAGGAAGCTCACGAGGCAATCAGGCCCACCAAAATTTACCGGCAGCCGGAGCAACTCAAACCATTTCTCGACCTGGCCCAGCTAAAGCTCTACGAGCTTATCTGGAAGCGCATGGCCTCCAGTCAAATGTCAGCAGCTTTGTATGACACAACCAATGTGGAAATAAGGGCAAGCAATACTGAAAATCAACCTCAAGGATATCTACTCAAAGCAAGTAGCTCTGCGGTCAAATTTCCCGGTTTCATAGTTGTTTACAGCGAAAGCAGGGATGAAGATGAACGAGGAGAAAGCTCGGATTTCATTGGAGCCTCCTTGCCCAGGCTGCAGATTGGACATAAACTACTTTGCCTGGGAACCTTTCCCGCACAGTGTTTTACCCAGCCGCCACCCCGCTACACCGAGGCCACATTGATAAAAACACTGGAACAGAAAGGAATCGGACGCCCCAGTACCTATGCCCCTATCTTGTCCACAATCCAGGAGAGAGACTACGTCAACAAAGCCGAGGGTAAATTCCACCCTACGGAGCTAGGGCTAGTGGTTAACAAAATTCTGACTGCGCATTTCCCCGAAATCGTTGACCCTGGTTTCACAGCCCAGATGGAAGAACAACTAGACCAAATAGCCCAAGGTAAGTATGAATGGATAGCTGCTCTGAGGGAATTCTATCCCCCCTTCCAGGATATGCTGGATAAAGCCTGGACAAACCTGGAAAAGGTCAACATGACTCAGGCCAGTGAGGAAACATGCCCCAAATGCGGCCGCCCCATGGTCATAAGGGTCGGACGTTTCGGTAAATTCCTTGCCTGTAGCGGCTATCCTGACTGTAAGACGACCATGCCCTACATGGTTAAAACCGGGATTTCTTGCCCCCAGTGTGGCGGCGACCTTGTGAAAAGAATCAGCAAAAAGAAAAGGGTATTTTACGGGTGCAGCAAGTTTCCCAAATGCCAGTTCACCGTAAATCGCAAGCCAGTAGCTCAGCCCTGCCCTGACTGTGGCAAGCTCCTGGTGCAATACAAGGGGGACTGGGCTCAATGCATGGCCTGCAAACGCAAAGTGAAAGTGTCGGAGACGGAGAAACAAAAAGAGGAAGTAGCCATATGAAGATTCTGGTTATCCACGGACCGAATTTGAATATGCTGGGCAAAAGAGATAAGTCAATCTACGGAGAAAAGACCCTCGGCGAAATTGACGCCCTACTGAAGAAAGAAGCCCAGGCTCTAGGTGTCGAGGTGGTGACATTCCAGTCTAATCATGAAGGTTCGCTCATAGATTTCATCCAGGAGCAATCGCATTCCGCTCAGGGCATCATAATTAACCCCGGTGCACTCACCCACTACGGACTTTCTCTGCTCGATGCCCTGGTTGACAGCAAATTACCAGTAATTGAGGTCCATTTATCCGATATTTACCATCGTGAGGAATGGCGTGCCAAATCTGTAATTGCCCCCATAGCTGAGAACCAGATAGTCGGCTCAGGCTGGAGGGGATACATTATTGCTCTGCAAACCTTGACCGGCAGACTCAAAGCTAAGCCTTCACGTTAGGATTCCAGGCTGGCTTTGTTTGCTCAAACGGTTGCTGTGAAATGGCCAGTTGGCCGCAACACACCAGAATCTATGTGGAAGTAGCCAAAGACCGCTCCTGTTGATGTTCTCAAGATTGGCGTTTCTTAAAGTCTTCGAGATCAAGTGTATTTATGAAGTCCTTATATGCCGACAGCCCCTTCATCTCTTGTTCATCCACTTTCCCTTCGGCAGCAGGTTTGCCTGTTTCTTCTTCCAGTATGATGCCCGCCTTCTCCAACACCGATTCCTCAACATATATTGGTGCACCGACTCTTACGGCCAGGGCCAACGCATCGCTAGGTCGAGAATCAATGTCCAGTTGTTGGCCATCGACGGTAAGTGCAAGTCTGGCGTAGAAAGTGTCTTCCTTAAGCCCGTTCACCACTATATACTGAACTGAAGCCCCCAGTGTAGAAATCACAGATTGCAGCAAATCATGCGTCAGGGGGCGAGACAATTCGACATTTTGCAGCTTTACGGCAATAGCGTCTGCTTCAGCAGGACCAATCCAAATGGGCAGATAACGATGAGTCCCTTTCTCTTTCAGAATCACCACCCTCTGGTAGTTCATCAAACTAACGCGGATGCTGTCAATCGTCACCTCTATCATGCCATGCCTCCTTTGCGCTGTCTATTTTACACCTAGAACCCTAATTAATCAATGAACACAAGTCAAGAATCCAAGCTCGAAAAAGTCCAGTCTCTTTCCAGATTGCCATAAGGTGTGAAAAATTGGATAATCGTTGCGGAGGAGTCATGGCAAAACTTATCCTGGCCAGGCATGGAGAAACCATGTGGAATGTGGAAAAGGTATTCCGTGGTAGAGCGGATGTAGGCCTGGACGACGTGGGCATTAAACAAGCGGAGCTATTGGGCAAGTATCTAAGCAACTGGGAATTGGAGGCTATCTATGCTAGCCCTATAAGGAGGGCGCTTGAGACGGCAAATATCGTAGCCCGTTACCAGAAAGTCAGTGTACGCATAGCCGAGGGCCTCACAGATTTTGATTTCGGGGAATGGCAGTCTCTGTCCGAGCAACAGGTGAGGAGGCTGTATCCAGACCTCTTCAACGAGTGGCACAATAATCCAGACAAGGTAAGAATGTCTGGCGGAGAGAGCCTGGAAGACGTAAGAAGGAGGGCTGTTGAGGTAGTCAATGACATCGTGTCCAGACACCAGGGCAACGTATTGCTGGTATCGCATAGAGTAGTGATCAAAGTCTTGATATGCTGCTTGCTGGGGTTGGATAACTCACACTTCCGGAATATCGATCAGGATGTTGGTGGAATCACAATCTTCGATTACGTGGACGGGCGCTTTGTCTTGACCAGGCATAACGACACTTCACACCTGCGAGACCTACAGAAATCCGTACTTGGTGATTTTTGAGCTACCCCCGCCTCCCTGCTCTCCAGGAAACGTATGCGCCCCAGCACCGCTCTCTCCAGTCACGGTTCGTTGAACCAAGCAGAGAGCTGCCTGAAACGCTCGATATGCTGCTGTCCTTACCTACTTAAGGAAATGCCTGCTGATTTACGCCGTTTTCAGTGCTGAAGTGCAGTTCGGGCAGCGGCTTGCCTTGATAGGGATAGCGGTGAAGCAGTAAGGGCATTCTTTGGTTGTCGGTGCCGGCGCTTCCACCTTTTTGCGGGCTTGCAGCCTGGCAATCGGACGCACAATCAGGAAGAAGACGGCTGCTGCGATTATCAGCAAGTTGATAATCGCATTTATGAACACCCCGTAGTTGAGCGTAACGGCCCCGGCCTGCTGGGCGGCAGCCAGAGAAGCATATGGTCCGGGGCTTGTCGCACCCTCTTTAAGGAGAACATAGAGGTTGCTGAAATCGACGTTGCCCAAGGCGAACCCTATGGGCGGCATAATAACGTCTTTAACAAGTGAGTTTACGACTAAACCAAAGGCGACACCGACTATGATGCCCACAGCCATATCAATCACATTGCCTCTCAGTACGAATGCCTTAAAGTCTTCTAACATCCTTGTTCCCTCCTTTCCTCTTTCTTTGTAATCCATCTTACAGCGTCCTTAACTCATTATCAATGCCTTTCCCCCGGTTTTCAGGGACTCCCTGCCTAGTCCCTTGGCATCTCCGGGTTTTCAATGAAATCCACCCACCCCAATCAAGGATTCAGTAAGATATGAAACAGGGAAGCCAATTTCCTGAGGGAGTACGGGATAGCCCTTGTGCTATGGTAGCGCGCCTAGAGGGATTTGAACCCACGACCCCCGGTTCCGAAGACCGGTGCTCTTGTCCGCTGAGCTATAGGCGCAAAAATAAATTGGGGTGAACGGTGGGATTTGAACCCACGATCTCCAGGGCCACAACCTGGCGCCTTAACCACTGGGCTACGCTCACCACAA
>JALHUO010000128.1 GCA_022866545.1 Dehalococcoidia bacterium
AGATGTTCTTGACAAACAGTACAGAGTGGAAGGTGATCTCAGGAGGGAGATTCAATCTAATATAAAGCGGCTTATTGAAATTGGTTGCTACCGAGGCACAAGACACCGCATGAGGCTGCCAGTCCACGGACAGAGGACGCGGACGAACGCCCGCACTAAGAAAGGGCCGAAGAAAACAGTGGCTGGTAGAGGGCAGAAGCGTGGTATATCTAAGAAGTAAGGAGATTGTTTTGACAGATGCCAAGGAAGAAAAAAGCCCATAAGAAGGTTAGCGAAGGCAAAGCTTACATCCAATCTAGTTTCAACAATACTATTGTGACTATTACTGATATGGAAGGTAATGTCATCGCCTGGGGAAGTTCTGGTACTGCCGGGTTCAAGGGTTCTCGGAAAGGAACTCCTTATGCTGCTCAGATAGCTGCCCGAGATGCAGCACACCGGGCAATGGCTGACGGCTTACACCGAGTCGAGGTTTATATTAAAGGTCCTGGTAGCGGACGAGAGGCGGCTATTCGCGCCTTACAGGCTACCGGGATTACCGTTACAGCTATTAGAGATGTGACTCCTATCCCCCATGACGGCTGTCGTCCAAAAGGGAGGCGAAGAGTATAGGATGGGTCGCTATACAGGACCAAATTGTCGTCTGTGTCGCCGTTTTGGGGAAAAACTGATGCTCAAAGGCGAGAAATGTGCTACGCCTAAATGTCCCGTAGAGAAGAGGAATACGCCGCCGGGCGAGCATCCACCAAGGCGCGGGCGCAGCGGGATTTCCGACCGCGGAGTTCAATTGCGCGCAAAGCAAAAACTTCGTTTTAGCTACGGTGTTTTGGAAAGGCAATTTCGCAGGTTTTTTGAAGAGGCCAAAAAAAGGCCGGGTGCCACCGGAGAGACTCTTCTGATATTGCTGGAGAGGAGACTGGATAATGTGATTTATCGCCTGGGTTTTGGTGATTCACATGCTCAAGCTAGGCAAGTAGTCAGGCACGGCCACATAATGGTCAATGGGCGCAGGACGAATATTCCCTCCTTTTTGGTGAAATCGGGAGATGTCATAAAATGGTGCGAAGCCAGTAAGAAAACGGAATACTATAAAAGATTAGCTGAAGAAATCGAAGGAAAGTTCATCCCTAACTGGTTAAGCTTGGACAAAGAGAGCATGACAGGCAGGGTGTTAAATTTGCCTGGCAAGGATGATGTTGAAGCCAAGTTTAATCTGAAAGCTGTTGTTGAGTATTACTCGAGGTGAGTTATGCCCGAATTATCTATCCCCAGTGTAACTTGTGTTGAAAGTAGCGTTAATTACTCTCGTTTTCTTGCTGAGCCTGTAGAGCCTGGTTTTGGCGTCACTTTAGGGAATACCTTACGGCGTGTGCTTCTTAGTTCTTTACCTGGCGCCGCGGTAACCTGGGTCAAGATCGAAGGAATTCAGCATGAATTCTCTCCTATTCCCCGTGTTAAGGAAGACGTTATGGAGTTCTTGTTGAACGTGAGGCAACTGAGACTCTGTCCTCTTTCTCGTGAGCCCGGCCAGTTGCGCTTGGAGGTAGAGGGCGAGGGCAAAGTCAGCGCGGCTGACATTAAACCCTCGGCTGACTTTCGCATTGCCAATCCTGAACTTTACTTGGCTTCCTTGGACTCATCCAAGGCCAGGCTTTACGTCGAACTCAACGTAGAGTTGGGGAGAGGTTATATGCCAGCTAAGTCAGTTGCGGGGCTACCTGTGGGAGCACTGCCGGTAGATGCCATCTTCACCCCAGTGCGGAAGGTCAATTTCCTTGTTGAATCTATCAAACCTGGTCAGGAGGGAAGCCCAGAGAAGCTCATCCTGGAGATCTGGACCGATTCTACGATTTTTCCCTGGGAGGCACTTACTCAAAGTGCTAACATCTTGGCTAATCAGTTCTCTTCCTTCAGGGACTTTGAAGTTCCCATGGCTAGAGCACTGCCCATTTTGCCCGAGCAATATAACACCCCTCTGGAGGAACTGAATTTGTCAACTCGCTCCTACAACAGTTTGAAGAGAGCGGGTATCTCCACTTTGGGACAATTATTGGAGAAAGGCAGGGAAGGTTTGCCGCCGTTGCCAGGTTTGGGGGCAAAATCTCGAGCCGAAGTAGAAGAGTTAATGACGAAACTAGGCTCTCCTGTTCCTGAAAAGCCTGAAAAGAAGGAAAAATGAGGCACAAGGTAGCAGGACGGAACTTAAGTAGGTCGACAGAGCACAGGTGGGCGTTATATCGCAATCAAGTTACTGCCCTTCTGGATCACGAGAAGATCACCACCACTGAGGCTAAAGCCAGGGAAGTTCGCGGCTTAGCAGAGAAGATGATCACTTTAGCCAAAGACGGTAGCCTTGCCTCAAGGCGGGAAGCCTTAGCTTTTATTACTGAGAAGAAGGTAGTTAACAAGCTATTTGCGGAGATTGGCCCAAGCTATGCTGACCGTAGGGGTGGTTATACGAGGTTGCTGAAGTTGGGACCTCGCCCTGGTGACAGCGCGCCAATGGTTCAAGTTGAATTGGTCAAGTAAGTTCATTTTGCTCATCGAATATGACGGTACCCAATACTATGGCTTTCAATGGCAAGTTGGTCTGCCGACCATTCAAAGTGAGCTTGAGCAAGCCATAGGGCGATTGTGCGGGCAAAGCAGCCGGGTTATGGCAGCCAGTAGAACTGATACCGGTGTGCATGCCAAGGGACAAGTGGTAAGCTTCTGGGCGAAATCCACGTTGGATACTATGACGTTAGTTAAAGCTTTGAATCATTATCTACCCGGCGATATCGCGGTCAAGGCGGCCTACAGGGCTGGCGATGATTTCAATGTCCGGCGCGATGCCCTGGGCCGGGAGTACCGTTATCATATTCTTAATAGCAGTGCCCGCTCGCCGTTTAGTCGGAAGTTCGCTTTATTTATGCCCAAAATGCTGAACATACAGACGATGAATGAGGCCTGCCAAATTATTCAAGGTGAGCATGATCTTGCCTCCTTTGCCAGTTCTCTGGATGATAACAGGAGCACGTTGCGCAACGTCTATGAAGCGGGAATCGAGAAAGAAGGAGATCTTATTGTTTTCCGTATTGTGGCTAACTCTTTTCTGCCTCACCAGGTACGAAACACCGTAGGTATTTTAATCAGGCTGGGCCTGGGTAAGATAGGTATCGCAGATTTCCGTGATATAATGGAGGCCAGGACCGTGGGTTTGGCTGGTCCCCTGTCCCCCGCGTGTGGCTTATGCCTTACGAGGGTCAATTATCCTAAGCCTTTGGGGAGCTAGCCCTGTCCCGAGTTTATCGAAGGAAATGAAGACTTATACTACTAAAGCTAAAGATATCGAGCGGCAGTGGTGGGTGATTGATGCCGCTGATAAAACTCTGGGAAGAGTAGCGACAGAGGCAGCCAATTTGCTTATGGGTAAACATAAGCCCCTTTATGCCCCCTACATTGATACCGGTGATTACGTTGTAGTGATTAGTGCTGCCAAAGTACAGGTGACCGGGAAGAAAGCCAAAGAAAAGATTTATTATAGATACTCGGGGTACCCCGGCGGCTTGAAGAGCCCCAGCTTCAGGGAAGTATTTAGTAAAGACCCAGCCCGTGTGATTGAGCTTGCGGTTAAAGGGATGTTGCCTCATAACCGTTTAGGCAGAGCTATGATTAAGAAACTGAATGTTTATCCTGGGGATGAGCATCCTCACCAGGCTCAGAATCCCCTCCCATCACCCTGGCAAAACGAAGGGCGCAGAATGACCAAGAGCAAAGAAGGCGAAATATTGTCAAAGGAAAGGTGATGATCTATGAGCGAGGAAAATTACGTTTGGGGAACCGGTAAGCGCAAATGTGCGATAGCCCAAACCAAGCTTGTCCCTGGGAAGGGAGAGATAATTGTCAATGATAGGCCCTATCAGGAAGCTTTCCCTCGCATCGAACATCGCCGCACGATTGAGCATCCTCTACAAGCTACCAATACCATGGGCAAGTTTCTCGTCACCGTGAAAGTGAAGGGTGGTGGTCTCAGCGGTCAGGCTGGAGCCATCCGGCATGGCATTGCTCGGGCCCTTGTTAAAGAAAACGAGCTATTCAAGCCCATGCTACGTAAAGAAGGCTTGCTTACTCGGGATAGCAGGATCAAAGAGCGCAAGAAATACGGACTCAAGCGAGCTCGCAAGGCACCACAATATACCAAGCGGTAATTGTGCTCCGCCTCATCACTTGGTAGCGTGTCACTGGTCTGAGGGTTTCTCTTTGCCCCAACTTTGTAGGCATCGTGCTATTGCCCCAGACAGTGGTAACAGCTATAATATGAACACGCTGGGGATTAGTCTAGCGGTAGGACAGCGGGCTCTGGACCCGTGAGGCCAGGTTCGAATCCTGGATCCCCAGCCAAGTTGGCGCATTCGTCTAGAGGCCCAGGACACCTCCCTCTCAAGGAGGAGATCACGGGTTCAAATCCCGTATGCGCTACCAAACTTCTAGTATGCAGGACTTCCTTGAAGGAAGTTCTATCTTTACCCAGGGTACTGGCAAGACGAGCAGCCGGACCCATTCGCTCTGATATTGATTTGCGTATGATGCGGGATTAAGGAAGACATCATGCCGCCAGGAAAAGATATGTTCGAACACAAATATGCTGATGTCAACAACATACGCCTGCACTATGTAGTAGCAGGCAAGGGAAAACTGATAATGTTCCTCCACGGATTTCCTGAGTTCTGGTACGAATGGAAGGACCAGCTTACTGAATTCGGACGAGATCATCAGGCTGTAGCTCCAGATATGCGCGGCTATAATCTTTCGTCAAAACCCGCCGATGTAGCACAATATCGAATTAAATATCTGATTGAAGACGTGCGCGCCCTTGTTGAGCACCTTGGATATAAGAAGTTCATCCTCGTAGCTCATGACTGGGGCGGCGGAGTAGCCTGGCCGTTCGCAATACGTCATCCTGAGTATCTGGACAAGCTGATAATCATAAATGCCCCACATCCGGTTACCTTTGTGCGCGAGCTCCGTGATAATCCGGCGCAACAGAAAGCCAGCCAGTATATTCTGGTACATCGGACCCCTGAGGCTGAGGGGATACTGGCAAGAGACAACTATGCAGTGTTTGTCAGCAGCCTTCTGAAGGACGGTATGAGAGATGGTTATTTCACGGAAGAAGACAGGAAAGCATATATCGAAGCGTGGTCGCAGCCCGGCGCGCTTACAGGCGGCCTAAACTATTATCGAGCCGCCCATCTGGGCTCTTTTACGGGTGAAAGCGACGACAGTTTGTCTGCAGACCCTTCATTGTTCATGGTCAATGTGCCGGCGCTGGTCATCTGGGGAGAGAAGGACAGATGGCTGCTGACGGGGAATCTGGAAGGCCTGGAGAAGTACGTACCCAACCTGACCATCAAGCGCATTCCGGACGGCTCGCACTGGGTCATTCATGAAAAGCCGGGACTGGTTAATTCCTATATCCGAGAATTCATCGAAGGCTGAATCTCCAGTCCTCACGCTTCCAATGCAGACCACCAAGTACCTCTTTATAGCCTTGTTACCTGTCTCTTCTATGTGCTAGACTTTGCCACAAAAAATGAGAAAACGCGTTTTCTCTGGTGCGCGCCCTACAGGCCGACAGCATATTGGTAACTACCTGGGAGCGGTGCAGAATTACGTTGCCCTCCAGGATGAATACGACTGCGTCTATTGCGTGGTGGACATTCATGCTCTCACTACTCTGGAAGGCACTGAATCCCTTCGGGAAGATACTTATGAAATGGTCCTTGACTGGCTGGCGGCCGGCATCGACCC
>JALHUO010000129.1 GCA_022866545.1 Dehalococcoidia bacterium
AAGGCGACGTAGCGGCCGTCTGCTCTGATGGAGGACCAACCGCTCTCGGGTGTCAAATGGCTATCGCTCCCCTGGCTGCCGTCGGAGGCGACGCTCACCCGCTCCGTGACCCCGGTCTGCCGGTCGTGGACGAAGACATCCATCGCATTGTTGGTGTCGCCGGGCACCAGGTTGGAGGCGTGGGACTCGAAGGCGATGTAGCGGCCGTCAGCGCTGACGGAGGGGCCTGTGCTCGCGCTATTCCCCACGCTGCCGTCAGAGGCGACGCTCACCCGCTCGGTGATGCCGAAGGAGCCGGTGGCTTGACTGACCACAGTTCCTTCGTCGTAGGTAAAAATCTCTTCTCCAGTGGTGGTTACCGGCCCTCCAGGGGTACTAGTGATAGTAAGGTCATAAGCAGGCTGACCACAGCCTACCATCCCGGCAACTAGGGCTACCATAAGCAAAGAGATGCTAATTCTGACCACGTGATGCTGTCTCCTCGAACTGAGTATTGTCTTCATACGTCACCTCCAATTCGTTCGACTGTTTGCTACTTGAATTAGGCTTGGCAATGACACTTTGTCGATAGGAAGACGGCAGACTCTAACGTGGCACGAAAAAGAGTCCGGTCCACATTGTTATATGTGCCAGGCTGTCCATTGGGGGAACTCCCACAACTCTTCGCCACACAGACCTTGCCGCTCGCGTATATACTAGTCTTGAATATCTAGTTCTTTCTGGATGCGTGTGACAGAGAACTGTTGTAGCATTACCCAAAGGAATTGTCAATAGTGTTTTTTGTGCGGTGTCCGAGGCATTGGTAGAGTTAAGGAGTCACAAAACGCTACTTTGTTACGCCCTGCCTGATAGCCATATGAGCGGAGCGGAAGTGCGGAGCGAAAGAGCGGACTGAAGAGCGGGGAGAGCGTAGAACGGAGAGAACAGGAAGTGGGATTGCGGGGACACAATAACATAGAATTTTACCCTTCAGCGTACGTGTCTAATGGGGCATGGTCACAACACCTTGTTGGCATGGCCACAATAACACGGTATCTTTTAGCTTTGTTTTACGGCAAAATCAGGTAAACACGGCCAAAACCCTGTTTCGTTCGTAAAGTCCCGCCATTTTCCGGCCCGTGTCAAACATTCTCACGGCAAAGCCGCGCCCAAATTCTATCTTCGGTCTATGCCTGAGACAGCAACAACTGCAGACTGGGGATAATACAATAGTAATAGGAATAGCAAGGGAGCACAACGGGAAAACTCGCTCGCGAGACGCTAGCCCTGAGATTTCAAATGATGGTTGACCTCCCTGAGCTCACAGTCACGAAGTCGAAAGACGGGGCTGAAATCAGACCGAGCGGGGCAGGCGTTTCGCGGTCAAGTACTACCGCCTGCCCCGCAAGTTTTCTTAGATACATCGTCTATGCCCGAGGGCAAAAATGACTGCGGGCTGCCAACTTGGTCGGTGCTAGACAAGCTGCACCTTGTCCGTGCGCCTCCCTGAGCCTAGTGTCATATGAAATACCCCTATTACCTTTATAATGGGCGTAGGGAATCAGTTATACTATCTATCCAAAATGTACCTGAGCCAGTCCAGCTCCCAAAATAAAGCCGCCCGTTGTAACCGGAGTAATGCCACATCGTCGCTCCGGTTTTCCACAGATAGCCATCAACATAGATGTCAAATGTATGGGTCGACCAATTAATATTTCTGAACTCAATCCAGTTCCACTTGGCTTGTAGCGAATAGGTCGAGGGGTGCCATGTCCCATCATAATACTCTATCCTTTCCACGTCCCCTACCCTGACCCTGATTGCATAATTGCCGTCCCCATTTCTAAACTCAGGATACACCGTCCAGTCGTTCTTCAAGCAAAAACCTATATAGGAAGGCTGCTTCAGCTGGTAATAAGCGTAGGGGCTATACGAACTCCTGTAGAATAAAGCACTCACCGAGCCTGTGTGTTTCTGGGCGTTATCAATTTCTACTCGGGAAGACCCATAAGCATATGAGTACCAGTCCACCTGACCTCCAAGGGTTTCCCAATTGTTTAGACTAGCTCCGTCACTCCCCCATTCAAAGCCCTCGACATAACCATCATTTTCAGGGTCCACGTCCTTGATAATGTAGGCCCTGAGGTTACTTGCCCCCACCACGTTGACCAGCGTATTCCAGTCTAGCACCAAGTTGTTGGCCCATGACCAACTATCAGTGCAATATATTTGACGAGTGGTAATGACGGGAGTTCCTGGCCCATCCCAATGGTCGATGTAATAGAAGTAACCTTTGATGACAATCCAATGCCATTGTGTGCAAGGCCAGTGGTGGGTTGGATGTTGCTCATCTGTCGATATCGCGGGCACTCCTGCGAAACCTAGAGTAGGGCGCATTGATGCCAGCGCGATTGGCCAGCCATTGTCTATGGCTTCCACTATATCCGAGTAATCAGCAAGGGTCACAGTCGAATAATTGGCATAGCCGAAGTTGTCGTAGCCGTAGTGCAGCGCCATCTCAACAAACCCGGAGCCATAGTTGGTAGGGTCTGTGTAGCCGGATGACTGTGTCTCCATGTACTCATAAAGGCGATTATACATATCCAGCCAACTGCCGCTGTTACCTGGTAAGAAGCCATATCCCTTTATACTATCGTAATATCGTCCTATTGACGATCCAGAGGAGGGGCCACACCAACAGCTAGAAGTGCAAACATAGTGCATGTCCAGCGAGTTGGATACATCGCCAGGCCCCGGGTCAACCCAGGCAGCGACAGAAGTCACACCTGCCAGCAATGGGGTTAGTATCAATATAAAAGCTGCAACTATTATTAGTATTTTTTTCACCTTCTCCTCCTCTCAAGATAAATTTGTTACACGCAGTCTGGAAAAGCTTTTCCCTAGCGACTTATGGGCTATCTCTAGCGTTCACAGCTACCACCCCCTTCCTCCAAATTTGTTTTCGTCTGTAACTAGAAAGAGTATGACTAGATACGCTCAGACAGTGATTCCAACGCCTTCGTCGCATCCTTCTGCAGTATATAGAACATCTGCCGAATAACATAAAACCGACCCTCTTGGGGTCGGTTTCACTATTACCTCTTCACCAGCCAAGTGCCCAGATTACAGCCGGTGCCTCGTCAGCCCCCCTTGGATGATCCAGTCTCAGCTATAGAAACCATCTAGAATTCCGCACGCAATCACCCCCCCATTTGGTCAAGATATAAGTCCGCACACTTCGTATTGAAGTAGTTAATTATAGAATTAATTAATGCTGACTGTCAACCCCTCTTGTGCTGGCTGATCACATGGGTGACGCTGAGGCGCGGGCTTTGACGACCGCCTTCTCAATATAGTCAAGGCGCAAATAGCCACGAGATTGGTGTGGGCGGCTGAGATTCTATTGGCATGGTCACAATAATAGGCCATATTTTAGCTTTGTCCTACGGTAGGATTAGATAAACATCCCCGAAGTCCTGTCTTGTTGATTTTGTTGATAGAACGCCTACCGTGATTGTGGTGTCACAATAACATAGAACTTTTGCCGTTCAGGGTGTGCGTTTGAGGTAACAAAACAGGCAATTGTGCAATTCACCACTAGGCATATTGTGGTTCTTGCCTAACCGCCTGAACTTCAGTTGTGTTAAGAAACGGGCTCCCAGCTCAGGAAGGGATAAGTCACATCGTCAACGATATTCCAGATATACGCAAGGTTGCGGATGTCAGGATTGGCAACTGTGATTATGTTCCAGCCTACACCTGAGAATGTGGCGACGTCCTGCATTTCTGCCGTATTCTTGCCTGTGCCTCCAGATGAGCCAGATTGCCCACTGGTTTGGGTGTCCCAGAAGGAGTTCCTAACCGTGCCCAATGGCCAATTAGATCCCACCAGACCGCCAACATAATTGTTGCCAATCACGTTGCCACTGGAATAGGAGTTGCTCACAGTGCCCTCACCATTCTCTCCCACCAGACCACCGACAGTATCTCCGCCAGTCACGTTGGCGGTGGAATAGGAATTGCTCACAGTGCCCCACC
>JALHUO010000008.1 GCA_022866545.1 Dehalococcoidia bacterium
CCCTCCCGCATTCCCTCCAACCAGACCGCCAACACGATCACCGCCAGTCGCGCTGCCGGTGGAATAGGAGTTGCTCACAGTGCCAATGTTAGCTCCCACCAGACCACCGACAAGACCTCCGCCAGTCACGTTGCCGGTGGAATAGGAATTGCTCACAGTGCCCCACCCAGCCCCTCCCCCATTACCTCCAACCAGACCGCCAACACGATCACCGCCAGTCACGTTACCGCTGGAATAGGAATTGCTCACAGTGCCGTTGTAACTATATCCCACCAGACCGCCAACACTATAATCGCCAGTCACGCTGCCTGTGAAATAGGAATTGCTCACGGTGCCGCCCCAATTGATAACTCCCACTAGGCCGCCAACAGCCATGGTGCCCGTCATGTTGCCGGTGGCGTAAGAGTTGCTCACAGTGCCACCATTCTCTCCCACCAGAAGGCCGATATAACTATTGCCAGTCATAGTGGCGTTTACCACGCCGACATCTTTGATGACCCCTCCCACACCAACATAATTGAAAAGCCCTGCAAGAGTTTCGTCAGGGCGGTTGATAAACAGGTCTCTTATCTCATATCCTTGCCCGTCGAAAATCCCGGTAAAAGTTTGTGGAATCGGCAGCCAGCCCTTTCCACCATTGGCTGTCGGGCTCGCCAGCTCCTCATAACCGGCAGTAGTGGAATTAAGGTCATTCATCAGAAGGTAATAGCCGCCCAGGTTGTCTCTGATGGCATCTAAATCATACCAATCCCATATTTCTATTCTTGGGGCAAAGTTAGCGGTGATGTTGTAGCTGTCGTACATAGTGACGTTGGTTGAGGGAACGTCCACAGCGGCAACAGTGCTGACATCACCAGTCCAGTTGACAAAGTGGTAGCCTTCGTCAGCCACAGCTACTAGGTTGACCACTTCGAACACAAGATAGTAAAACTGCCCTTCTCCAGGCGTTGTTACCGACCCTCCAGCGGTGCTGGAGATATAGAGGGAGAACATGACATCAGGACCCAACTCACAACCTACCATGCCTGCAATTAAGGCTAGCGTAATCAAAAAGCTGCAAATTCTCTTCATGTATATCACCCTCACAATACTATTGTATCACTAATGAAGGAAATATCAATAGGCTGCGGTATCCGAAGTCTGCAATACAGTTAGGCAGTCACAAAACGCTAATTTGTTACCTGTATTCTGGGGACATAATACCTAATTTGTAGTAGGCCTAATTGGTATAGTGTCCCTGGAATTCGTCCGTATCATCTCAAACATGTGTTGAGGATAGATTTGGCAATTTGTCTCTCGGATTCCGATGCCTCATGGAAGTGAATTTCCATCTGATACTTGGGCCAACTACCTGTCTTCTCTCGAATATAGTAAACCAGTTCAGCTTCAATCGCTTCAATGGAATCTTTCGCTGTATCTGGGAAGGCCCATACTAATAATTCTGCCTGCTTTAGCTTATCTTTCCATTTGTAGCCATGATAGCCATAGTGACCATCATCAATGAACCCGATGCGAAGTCTGGAACTCATAGGCTGAGACGTAATCCCAACATAGCATATCTCTTTACCATCCTTAACAACATAAAGTTTCTGCATTCCAGATTCTGTATCCGGTGCTACGAAATGTGTAATTTTTTGACCATTTACTTCTATACAACGGCAGGCTGAATGCACAATTTGTATTTTGTATCTATTGAATTTATTCACTACCCTTTCCCTCCACCACCGCAATCTCTTCCGGTGTTAAGCCATATAGCTCGTATACCATCTGGTCAATCTTGGTATCGTGCGTATGAATAAAGATACACAGGATACAATTATTCAAACTTGTTGCCATTCGCGATTTCTATTGAATCATAGCAATCAAAGAAGACCGAACAACGGACCCTGTAAACCTAAATCACCCTTATTTGCCAAACGAGTCCAACATTCCATCAGTCGCTATTTTATCCATAATTGCTTTGACGATTTCTGTAGCCTCGCTTCCGTGGGTAAAATCAGCTTTGGTTATGAAATTCACGCGGCCATCAGTTATCAGCCTATTCGCCCTTCGTTTAGCCCCTCTGGTCTTAGGTTTATAAACAGCAATTGAATGACCGCCAAGACTTTTAACCAAACTAAAGCACGGAATGTCCGTCTCTCCATCACCAATGAATATAATTCGGCTGAACGGAATGGGACGTTCTTCCATCGGTACATATTCGTTTATTTTTTTGTTATCAAAGACATCAAGTACTCCTTTATTTATTCGGAACAAATATTGTGTCTTTGTCGTAAAATTTAACGCTAGTGCCGGCCATTCAGCCACACCACTTGGGTCATACTTGAATGATGAAGCGTAAATTCTCTTAAACTCTCCAAATATGGGAGTACCTTCAATCATCTCACGCAGGCCAGAAGAAATAACATAGTGCTCAACCTTGAGTTCCAGTTTTTTGCCGTATTCGTTGATGTGTTTGAACCAGGTCCTTACTCCTTTGAAAAGTCTCACTGATTTCCCATGGCTAATAAAGTCTTCTCTTCGTATTGATTTTCCTGCGGCTTTTGCTTTGTTCAACATCAAGTTCATGTAAGTTAAAACACTGTCTGCCTCATGTTCCCTGGCAAGTTCCTCCGCTGATTTCCAGAATTCGTTCGGCGTTATCCCTATATTTGGTAGAAAGCTATGCTCCTGCATATTTCCCGGCGAAAGAGTTCCATCGAAATCGTAGGCTATTGCCATGACAAGAAATTTGCGCATTTTATCCCTCCTCAGAGAGCGAAATGAGCGCGTTCAATGATCTCTTTGCTATATTCATAGATTGAATCAACTCAATTCTAATAACTGCTTGCCCAACTGAATTTGTTCAATAAGGTAGCCTGTCTTATCGTAAATACTATGAGAATCTAATTTTCTATTTCATGAGAAATTCACTTAATTTCCTCATCTGTTTTCGTTTCCCCAGTATCTATGTCTTCAATGAGAGGTGCTTCCGTTATGCCAGTTTGCCTCCTCAAGTCATCAATTTGCTTGAGTGGTCTTTCTAGCATCTTCGAGCGCGTAGATGCTAGAGTTTCATATTCTTCTTGTGCTTGGCCAATTCGCTTACCCATGCTCTCCATACATTTACAATATTCTTTCCACTGTTTATAAAATGACCCGAAAAGAGAAAGGATTTGGGCCGAAGTTCTCTCTAGTTTGAAATTATCCACAGCCTGCCGGATTATTGCCAACATCGCATAGAGCGTTAGCGGAGAGCACAGTACTACCTTGCTCTTTATGGCGTCATCCATTATCTCCTTGTCATTTTCATGCATAAAACAAAATACCTGTTCACTTGGAACGAATACCAATGCGTAATCTAACGTATGTTCAGCTGGATTTATATAATCTCGCGTAGTGACCTCTTTAATCCTTTGCTTCGCGTCTTTCAGAAACTGTTTCTTATAACCCTCCTTCACTACTTCATTCCCTTCCTCAAAATATTTTAAGTAATTAGCGAGTGGAAATTTCACATCCATATTTAGCTTTAAGCCTTGCGGTAAAAGAAAGCAATAATCTGGTCGTCCAATCGCGACATCTTGAGCTTTTTGCTTTGTATAGTTAATTCCTTCCTCGAACCCAATAGCTTGAAGTATGTCCTCAGCCATTCTCTCACCCCATTGTCCACGAATCTGTGTATTAGCCAGAGCAGCCTGTAATCTATTCGTTGTTTCCTGTAGTTTTCCTGTTTGCTCCGCGGTAATCTTCAAGGTTGTGCTGACTTCGCCAAACGTCTTTTCTCGCCTAACCTCAGTGTCATTAACGAGCTTCTCAACCTTGTTCAAATCAGTTTTAATTGCTTGAAGTGTTTGGTCTATCAGCTGCTTTTTACTTTCTAATTCACCAACTCCAACCTGTGTTTGTGTCGCTAGAGTTTGGTTTGCCAATTTCAGGAAATCCTCTGAATTCTTCCTGACTACCTCTTGAGATAGCAAAGAGAAGGATTTCTCAGCTTCTTTTCGTTGTAAGCGATTGATTATGAATATTACGAGCCCACCTACAATCAGTCCAACAATGAAGCCAACCAGATACTGCATAGTTCCTCCTTAACAGGATGAGTCTGCTAATTCACACATGGCAAATATATACACTTAAACCTAATCCAGATGTATGTTCTGAAGTGACATTTGAGATACAGAAATTCTGGCACTATCCCTAATCCTGACCATGCGGTTACTCTATTATAATTATACCACCTCCTAGGCTAGTGAAGTTTGAGGATAGCTTGAGGCTTTACAGGTCACCCAAAGCTGACTTTCTTAAGGAAACCTCTTCATTTCGTTCAGTGCTCGTTGTGCATCCGCCATAAGTTCAGGCTCAGTGGACAGTCCAATGCATTTCTCTAGGTCACTCACCGCTTTAGGCACTTCACCTTTCTCATGGTAAGCAAGACCTCGGCTGTAGTATGTATAGGCATCATTGGGGTCCAACTCGATGGCTTTGTTGTAATCAGCTATGGCTTTCTCATACTCCCCCATCTCGCTGTAGGCACAACCTCGGTTGTAGTAGGCATTGGCATCATTGAAGTCCAACTTGATGGCTTTGCCGTAATCAATTGCCGCTTTGTCATATTCACCCGCTTCATAATAGAAATCACCCCGTTCGCAGTAGGCATCTGCATTATCTGGGTCCAATTCGATAAGCTTGTCATAATCGGCTGTGGTTCTACCATATGCATCCCCGATAGTGCTCTTATTATCAATAAGCAGGAAAAACCATGTCCAACAAATTAAGAGCCAAGCTGGACTTCTGTTCTTCTTCCTGAGAACCCATTGACCTACTGCAATGCTTACTGTTAAGCCAATGACAGCGATTACGCTCCCAAGTGCATCGACCGATGTATCAGGGTCTGCTAGTGCTGCAAGAGACCACACAATGAAGGCGACTAGATAGCTACCTGCCCATGCCAAAACCATGGTCCAATTTAAGTGACGTTCAAACCAGTTTCTTTCCTTAAGAGGCGGTTCAGACTTTGGGATATGTGTCTGTTTTTCTTCCAAATTTAAGCCACTAGGATTCTGACCACATTTAGGGCAAAACTTCATGCTCTCTTCTAGCTTTGTACCACAATAAGGGCAGTATTTCATCTTCTACCTTCGGAATGCTGCTCGCTATTGAGTCCTTAAACTCTCTTCGCCAAATCCGCTAGCTGGGCTACTCATTAGGCACAGTATACATCCTAATCCTAATTATACCACTCGCTAGCTCAGTGAAGTTTGAGGATAGCTTGAGGCGTTGTCAGAGGTTTGAACAAACCGCTATTTTGCGTGACGAGGTGTACCGCACGCTCTACTAAATCGTGAAATCATCGGTGTTGGAGCTTGGCGATTACTAGAGGGTAATCCGTTTGATCAGTTGAATGGTAGAGGGTATTGTATACAGTTCCCGGGGTTAAATGTGATACTCTTCCTCCAAGATCTGGTATTGCTTGATTAGTTGGCCTAAATCTTGCTTGGTATATTCATTATATGTTTTTCTTCTGCCACTTGACAACTCCTCTTCGCAGATCCTCTTAAGTTTTCTTAACTCGTTACTTGTTAATAACCAAAAATCATTATCAAGATTCTTGGCCTTTCGTACACTTTGGCTATTAATCATATATTCTGCTATCTTTTTGAACCTTAGCCCGACTTCATTGTTATTCTGAAAGAGCCAGCCAAATCTAACTCTTGCACCAGAAACATGAGGCTCTTCTACGTATAAGCTTTCAGTCCCTCCAAGCCTGAAATGTACATCTTGTCTCACGTCCGAGCACCATAAATCCAACTTTCCAGCTTTCCAAAGCCGGCTCACTATACTACCTTCCGCCCTGTTACCATGGTGTGTGTTATCTATCAATAGCACGGGGCCACAAATAAATTTAGGCTTTTGAGCGTCTGAGGAGTGGCTGATTATCGCATCGTACACATTGTTATCATAGATCGTATAGTGAGCTTCACCTGACACTATAGTGACATCGCATCTATACTCACTAATGCACCGCATTAGAATTGACTTTGCTCTCCCCAGGAGTTTTGGATTCGAGAAGTCACATTCAAGATGGCGAGCTGGAGGCTTGTTTTTAGGCTTCCCTGTAGTATTATGTTCTTGAGCAAACATACCTATCTGTTGAATCTCATCTTGACTAAAATAGCTAGAGAGTTCGTCTGTTATCATGGTCTCGATGTAATACATGAATGGAGGCCATAACTCCAAGAGTCTAGCTGAGAAGTTCTCATTATTCTCGTCTATATGCTGTGTCATTAAGGCATCAACAATCTCAGCGGTTCCATTTCGTCGGACGACAGATACTAATTTAGACATTGATTTTCTTAACTCATTTCTTCAACACGATCTCTTAATGACATAAGTGCGCTATCCGCCGCAAATATTTGTGCACTAAGGTTTCTCATGTCATCCTTAGCAGACTTCGGAATACCTTGTTCTTTGTCTCTGAACTTGCTGTATACTAGAGGGTGCATCAATTTTGCCCAAACATGCTGGAAGGAACTCCGGATCTGTATCTCAAAAACAACTTCCTCTTTATTACCATCCTGGTCTTCAACCGGGCCTCTTACGAAAAGGTGATAAGCTCTATATCCCTCATTATCATCATATAAGTATATTTTATCAGAAATTCCCTGGCTTGATAAATCCGTAGCGAACTTCATATCGGAAAAATAGCGAATAAGATATCCTGCCCTGTCTTGTACTTCATCAAAGTAAGATACCTCTATTCTACCTCCGGCTAAGTCGTCAATACTGTCATAGGCTTCCTCGACTTCTTTTCGTCCGATTTGTGTAGCTCGCCCGTGCTTCAATTTTGCCCAAAGCTTAAGCTGGACACTAGCCCATGACTTTGCTCGTGCATCACAAGAAACAAAAAGGTTCCCTTTGTGTTTTTTCTTGTGTTTATTAAGTAAGTTATCGAGCAAGTGTTTAAGATACTCTGTTGCTGTTTCCAAGAATGGATAAACCTGTCTATATTGTAGCTCTTTTCTAACTACATCGGGTAAATTTTGGAAATCCTTAAGTGGTATGGTCATCCAATTTCATCTTATTTAGCTATTTGGGTGCATTTATATCATGCGTTAGGGGTTATGTCAAGCTGTTGTCTTGGCTGACCACATGGGTAACCCGAGGCAACAACATTTCTGAACAGCCTTGGGTTTCGAAAGGGAAGGAGGATTCTACCGCGGCTAAGAGAAAGAGCCCAGGTCACACGTCTACATATGCTCGACTGAGCATTGTAGGAACTACCGCAACTCTCTAACGCACACACTTGACCACTAACCCTATGTTGGCCTAAAGCACTATTTCTTCTGGAGACTATAATGCCACATTATTGAAGGAATTGTCAATACGCCTCTTTACAGTGTCCGTCGATACCTAGTGCCCTCGCCAGTCATCAATATCAGGATGCCTTAAGGCGTATACAACGACTGCTATTAGCATTATCAAGCAGAATAGAATGTCTGGTCTGAGCAATGTCTATCCCCTCCAAATCTATTGGCTGGGCTATTCCTCAGCCACAGCAGCACTTCTGGGCTTTACTTAAATTCGTGCTTCCCCAAGCTGACGAATATAATGGCGAGCAACCCGAGAATCGCCCCGGGACCAATAAGTGCGCAGATAGAGCCGGCAAGCGCCAGTCCCCAAGCCTTTCTCCTTAAGGCATAGATACCACCCACTATCGCAATTATCCCCGATATGATTAAGGGAATAGCAAAGGTACTCCATCCCCATACTACTTCAAATCCAAAGAATGCGCCTATGATGCTACCGAACACAACAACTACTATACAGTCGATCACACTAATGGTTCCTGCAATAATACAGAGTATGCCCGCAGTTGTCGGCTTCCAGGTTCTCTCCATGTCTATTCTCTCCAAATCCGCTAGCTGGACTAGCTATCAGCCAAAGAGATAAATCCTAATCCTAATTATACCACTTGCTAGGTCAGTGAAATTTGAGGATACTTTGAGGCTTTATCGGACAATAGCATAGGGCGACTTTTCGGAAGGGATTCGTCTCCGGGGATAGTGTCACATTCCGTCAGTTTGTTATCTGACAAGGACTTCGTGGCCTGCGGAGCTTAGGTTCGACAATCAAAAGAGATACGATTCTCAGATTGAATTTACCCGAACATAAGAGTTTGACTTGTAGATGTACTGCAGAAAAGGCGTGTCTAACTATACGAGCGGTACCATTCATCCTTCTTCACTGCTGTATCCACAATCGCCCAAATCCACACTCCTAAAACTCCTAAATTAAATATCCATGAGAAAACAAGCGATACCCCAGAAGTAACGACCGCCAAGATGCCGGTGAAAATCGCTAGCACTAAACTCACCCAGAACTTCCACGCGTCTTTTCTGTAGGTATACAGCCATGTCCAAAAAGAAAGAAAGACTGCCAGTAGCACAGACGTCGTCTTGCTTTTGCCTCCCTTGGTCTCCCCTACAACTTCACCTACTTTTGCTCCACATTTAACACAAATTTCGGTTGCAGGCGTTATTGCAGCACCACAATTTTGGCAGAAGCTGTGTGCGGCTAGGGGTTTAGCCCCACAATTAAGGCAATATTCGGGTGTTCCTATCAATTCTTTGCCGCAGTTTTTGCAGAACATGATTGCCCCCTGTTTGTCTTTCAGTCACTCAGACAGGAATTGCGCACCAATTCATCGGCATCAGTATAGTCCCATATGATATGAAAAACAAGATGGTTCTTGAAGACGGACAGGCGTTCGGTTATCACAACTTGCATAGAACTTGCATCCTTGCGCAACATCACAAAAAGCCAACAAGTGACCCAACAAAAAATCCGGTGGATCGTGAACCAACACCTCTGACTTTGTGTGAAAGAGAACGGTATCGATCGCGCCTGTCACCTAGCTTATTATGTGTCATTAAGTGTCTTATAAAAGCTATATTTCTGATCTGCTGCATTCTTGGCTCGAACAGAGTCAGAAGGTAGCAGAAGTGAAGAGGTTAATTCCTTCAATTGTTCTTGCAGTGACACTAGCTGAATTGGTACCATCTGATGCTGATACTTTTCTTGCTGATAGCAACATTAGTGAGAACGAGATAAATACTGGCCAAGTCGAGATGAACAATTCCTTGGTAGGTGCCACGATAACTATTGCCATGTATGCTACACTTAATGAATAACTTGGCCGGTAAATTTGTAACGAGCATTCCAGTTGTTCTCTAATGCTGTTTTATCCAGCGGATAATATCTTCCTTCAAAAATACCCGCTTCTTGCCTATCTTATGTGAAGGCAAGCCCTCCCTTATAAGTTTATACACCGTCTGATGACTCACACCTAGAAAGTCTTGCGCTTCGGCAAAGGTGAAGAATATCCGGTCTACATTCTCCTTCGGCTTCTTTCTGGCCATCTCACTCTCCTATCCTATAGTTGAATTGATAGTACATAGATAGGAATGATTAGGCACAAATAGACAATTATAGACAATTCTTGACACCTCTCCCTTGAGCCTGTATAGTAGACTCATCTATCTGACTCTTCCTTGGTTGGGGTTGAACGGTGAACACATGTCATCAGGGAGATTGGCCCGTCGCTTTGAACCACGATGTCTTTCCCGGGTTGATTGATTTGATCTACCTTGACCAACCATTCTCTACAGACTGGATTCTAAGGGGCAAGATGCAATGGCAGCAAGGTGCTACAGAAATATCTTCTGAAAACCAAGGACTTCTTGGTCTGGGAAAGTATGTTATTCCATAACAAAGGGGACAGGATTTAGGGTATTGAAATAACAGAGCAGCGAGTCTGCCATGAAAACCAGACGCGAGTGGTTTCTGCTTAGTCTGCTAATTGTTGTAATCATCGTTGTAGTCGGCATCTTCCTTCATGCTCGTGGCTATCAGCCTTGGGCTCCGGTAATCCTGAATGGCAAGACAGCTCCAATCGCACCCAGTGGTTTGACTGGTCAGGCCGTCTCACATTCACAGATCACGATTCACTGGGTTGATAATTCGAAGAATGAAGATGGTTTCAGGATTTATCGCAATGGGGCGCTACTTGAATCAGTGGGACCGGATATCACCGCGTTTCAGGATAACGACCTTAGTTATGCCACAGTTTACAGTTACCTTGTGACAGCTTACAACGAATACGGGGAAACACAATGCTTAATTACTGCTAGTATTAAGACTCTTAACCCTCCCATTACAGTAACGCTCAACAAAATAGGCGTCCTCTTCGACCATGATCCATTTGTGAAGGGACGTGGCGAAATATATGTGTATTTAGGTGTAACTGACGGCAAAAGTGAACCACAGCTGGTTCGTGTGCCTTCTTCAGGGACGATAAGCCTTAACGATAATGAGTCAAAGGAAATGCATCAGAAATTATTTACAACCAATTCGGTAGGTGACGAACTCAGAATTGTAGCAATCGCCTTTGAATCAGATGATCCTGCGATTGCTCAGTTGGTAAATCTACTAACGAACACATTTACGTCCTATTTGTTTGGAGACTATAGTGGAGCAGTGAGTACATTAATAGCTTTGCTGCAAAGTCAGCCGTCCGCAAGCGAAGAGAGTTACCAAGAAATGGCCGAATCGACTGCTGATGACTTGGTCGGAGCACTGGAACAAGGTTGGACGGTCCGAGAAAACTGGGGAACAGGTTCTCACGCTGATATCACAAGCGGGGACCTGAGGCTTTGGTTCAGTATATCAATGTCGTAACTTTCACGATACAACTTTCTGGGCAAGTAACTAACAAAACATCGTTTTGTGACCTAATAATCAGCTAAGTTGTTTCCATGGGGTCTGTCTCTATGTTTCACTTGATTCGACCTTAGTATTTTCTTTGTTCTCGGGATTGTTCTCCGCACTCTCGCTCCGCTCTGTGGCGCCACTCTTCCGCTCCGCTCTCTCGCTCCGCACTTCCGCCTGCTCTTCCGCTCCGCACTTCCGCTCCGCTCTTACGGTTATCAGGCAACGCATAAGAAAGTGGCTGATTATTAGGTCGCAAAACGATGAATTGTTACCCACGAGAGGTTTATAATAAGGGTGTACGTTATCGGGAGAAGCTATTAACCTACATTGGAAATGCTTATGACTGACTATGAGGTAATACATATTGCAGTAGCTCCTCCGGCCAACCTCGATGCAAACCTCGTAAGAAGTGTGGCAACTGTCATTAACAAGAGTCCTTCCCAGACACGTCTTCTTCTGGCCGGTGAGGTGCCTAAAGTTATTGCTCACTACGACAGCATACAAGTAGCAGAATCCATAATTCAAGATCTGCGGAACCTGGGTCTTGTTGCAATTGCGTGTAGGGATTCTGAACTTCGTCAGTTTCCACAAACCTTTAAGGCGCAAACTCTAGAATTCAGAGAGAAAGAAATTCTATTCCGAGACATTGACGGCCGTGAGAAAAGGATAGTAGAAAACAATGTCTTCCTGGTTCTTGTGGGGAGGATAGAAACTTCCGTGGAGGTAGAGACTACAAAGCAAAAGACTAAGTTTAGTTTGCCCAGGACATTGCTCATGGGCGGCATCCCAATCTGGCGAAGGGTTGATGAGAAAACCACAACTCACTCTATTCAGGCTGAGTGTTTCGCCAGGCTCTACGAACGAAAATCACCAGATCCTAGTGTAGACATCCTTCAACACCACATGAATTATTCGTTCTTAGGAGCAAAGGTAGCTGCGTCCTCTTTCACAAACTTTGGTACCGTTGTTCTAAGACTCCGAGAGGTATTCCCACAGGCGATTTTTGATAACAGGCTAGCGAAACCTTCCGTGCTAACCACATCTTCCAGCCGGGTTTGGGAAGGTATTGAGATAAACTGCAAGTTGATTTACTTATTCCACGTAGTGACCAGCGGTCTCGACTCGTGCACATAGCCAAGTTATTTTAAGAAACTGATAATGCATAGAACATTGACTCTCAGGAAATTCCAAGGACACCATACCAATTAGGCCTGCTATAAATCAGGTATTATGTCCCCAGAATACCACTTCTGCAGGGTTCTATTCAGCGGGGATACCGCTGGCAATCATGGGCAGGCAATGTTCATTCGATCGCTGTCCCAGCAATGCCAGTCGTTATCTTCGAAGTGGTTTAAATCCTTGACACGCCCTTCTCCAGTGCTGCTACCATAATCAATATATGTGTGATTGTCCTGGCCCTTGTTGTATATATCACAGATGTAATCGTAGGGGATCTCTTTAGTATACTGGACATCGATATAGCCTCCGTTCTCTGGACCACCGGGGACTATATTTGTGTATGTGATAGCGTATGTGCCTGCGGAGATGTTGCGGGACCAGTCGATTCGAAGAAGGTCGTTCGGTATTGCCGGGCTCTGCTTGAGAATCCAGAAGCCTTCGGTTGCGGGAAGGTCGTTTTCGCCATAATACCACAGAAAGTCCTCATACTCGCCTTCTTTCGATATTCTCATATCCCAGTGGACTCCCTCCGTGATAAACTGTCCGTGCAGCTCGGCGCTGTATACAGAGCTGCCGATTAGCACTGAATATGACCAGATCCATGAGCCATCGGGCTGCTGCACCGGAGTATGCTGGAAGGACTCGCGAAATGCTGCTACCGGCACCGCAAGTCCGACTACAACAACTGCACCCCAGAAGCCGACGGTGAGCGCCGCATAGTTCCAGTTGGATTGATCGCTTGATAGGGCTGAAGGTAGAGAGAATGGTTCACTGACGGGAAACGACAGGGAAGCGGTCTGCATCTGGGATTCGGTGACGAAAGTGCTAGTGGCATTGGCCGTGAAGGTTTCAAAGGGGATGAGAAAAGTCTCTATCGGCGGAATGGTCGGCGCTCCTGATACATCGCCGCATCCGGGGGTTAAAACCAGGATAAACAGAACAAGCAGTAAGTGCGTTAAAGTTCTACCTATGAGTCTTTTCATCGATGTCCTCCTTAGAGCAGACTAAGTCGCTAACATATATGTTGGGATACACTAACATCTGAGCGCTTGTTAGTCAATGCTCTGTGCTGGCTGACCGCCTCTGGTAATCTGGCTCAGAAAACGCCGAAAGGCAAAGAGCTAAGATTGCCAGGTAGCTTATTAAGATTGTCAAATCCCGCCGTGGCTCTATTCCAGGTCTACATCTGCCTCAGGTGTTATGGGTGGCAAAATAAACTATACGATGGATTGTACAGTCGCTTGTCTCGGTCAATGCAAAGGAACTAAACGGAATGGCTTTTTGTTACAAAGAAATAGAGGTTCAAGTCCTACCTTGCTAGTCACTACGGAAGCATTCCGAGCTTCTGTCCTACAAATAGCCACCCGGCATACCGCGGTTGGTGGTTCAAGCCCCTACAGGCTGGAGTTCGGGTATCAATAGGCGGAGGTTTTGCGGTGAGGTTTACTATTCATGCTCAAAGCAGTACAATAGACGCCAGATACTTGAGCCCGCTACTCTGCTGGGTTAGGCAGGACATTAATGGCTACTATTAGACCCACGGAAATCAAGGGTAATTGGGTGAAAGGCTTTGCACTGGATGTCCATACTGTGAGCAGCGACTACTTGGGCGATGACCAATACGGACATCCACATTTCGACACGAAACGTAGCCCGCTAGGTGAATTGCTCTATCGGTTGAAGTTCAAATCGGACAAATTGGTGCTAGATGATATAACGGCAACCCTAATCGATTTTCTAACTAATACATGGAAGATCACTCGTACATTACAATTCTTAGTGCCTGTACCCCCGTCAAATCTAGATAGAGCTTTCCAGCCTGTAATTGAAATCACTACAAGACTGAGCGCCGACCTAGGTTTACCACTAACTCTAGATTCTTTGGTAAAAACAGGTGAAACCCCCGAGCTAAAAGATATTAATGACCCTCTTGAGCGTCAGAGTGTATTAGAGAGCGTATTTCGGATTAAGAATACTTGTGTCAAAGGCAAGAACATCTTACTCCTTGATGATCTTTATAGGTCTGGAGCTACACTGAACGCAGCAACGAAAGCCCTGTATAATATAGGTGTGAATAACGTTTACGTGTTGACTCTGACTAGAACGAGAAGCAAGAAATGAAGGTATTCATAGGTGGCTCTAGAAGACTGTCCAGATTGAACAAAAAAGTAACTCAGACTTTGGACAGACTTATCGAGAAAAATTTGACCATTATTATCGGGGATGCCAATGGTGCAGATAAAGCCGTGCAAAGTTATCTGGCGAACAAACGATACCGCAACGTTATCGTATTTTGTATGCAAAATCAGTGTAGGAATAACTTGGGTGACTGGCAGAGCAAGCGTATCGAAACGAGTCTGAGAAACAATGGCTTCGAATTCTACGCTGTCAAGGATTTAGCAATGGTCAAAGAGACAGATTATGGCTTTATGCTATGGGATTCGAAAAGCAAAGGAACTCTGAACAGCATCGTCAATCTATTAAGAGAAAAGAAACCGGTAATAATTTACTTTTCTCCAACGAAGACTCTTCACAGGTTGACCAATCTGGGAGATCTATCAATAATCCTTGAAAAGTGTGATAAGGAATTAATTCGCAAACTCGAAAGAGACCTCGGTTTATCGAGTTTGATATTTCAACCTATGTTATGGCATGGAGAGACCTATTCCAATAGTCAACCAGCCCAAGCGCAGTTTGAGGAACCCCGGTCTCAAAGAAAATAGTCAAAGGCTTTCTCAGAATTCCAGGGACACCATACCAATTAGCCTACTACAAATTAGGTATTATGTCCCCAGAATACCTAGAGCATTATTTACGTCTAGTGTCATCTTTCGGATATAACTCTCCGGTACGCCAGTCAAACATGAAGCCAAAATTTGTTCCCAACCGTTTACCCATTTCTACTACGAAATTCCAATCTAAGTCCAAGCGAGTATATGCCTCTCTCACTTCAGACGTGACCTTATCTTGAAATGGACTGCCAACTGCTATGTCTATGATAGACTGGTCAATAGTCTGATTGCCAAGAAAATCTACCTTTTCCAGTTTATCTTTGTGGCGAGCAGCTATCCCTCCAATCCTAACTAGTAACCCTATGGCTTCTTTTGCGCTTTCTTCTAGTCCTTGGCTAACCAAGTTGTCATAGCTTTCTTTTAAGTGCATGGTTGCTAGAGCGGCACCTCTATTATTTCCTTTTGGAATTGCCGCTTCCGCAAAGGAAGCATAAACATACATTAAAGAAAAGATGATTTCCTTCAGTTTCGTGCTTTGGTACTTTTTGAAAACGAGCACAAGCCGCAGGAACACGACTTGCACAGCAGCGAAGTATATGAGCGGGTATGCGGTCGGATATTTGTAGTCATATTCGTGGCTAAAGGATAAGAGTGCCTCGAAAAGCTGGTCATGTTCATTGAAATAGTCATAGTCACGCATCATCGGTTCTTCCTCAATATCCTGTCGGCTTATTAACCGCTCTCCCAGCCATCCTAAATCACGGAATATTTCGTCTAGCCAATCTCCGCTATCTTCAATCCCTTTTTCAAAGGCATAGTGTGCTAGACCTTGATATAACTGGATAACCTTATTGAATATTATTCTCGACTTGCCAATGGCATCATCTGCGATTGCTTTCCAAAATGTTAATATTCCGTTTGTCGCACCCGGGTTGGCTGCTATTACTTGTTTAGCTATTTTCTCACTGGTTTCTAAAATCCTGACCTTTACTGAGTCAAGCTTCTGTCTATCACACATGCTTAAATGCATCCCAAATAGTTCTGTCAAATATTCCAGATATTTATGTATTATCCCTGAGTATGGAGACCACTCCTTTTTGCCTCCGTCATCTTTGTAGTGGCTTATGAAATTCGTTGATATACGTAACAACAGAGATTGTATTTCCTCGATTGTTGCTAAATCCACGCTATTAATTGCCTTCAACATCAGTGCATCAAGCGGCTCTATTGGATTTTCAGCATGCTCGACTGCTTTCTTAACTGTCTCATATCTCCTTTTGTTCTCTAGGATAGTCTTTACTAGTTGTTGTTTCTTAGACTCTATTCGTGCGCGTTCCTCTTCCGCTATCTCGTGTTTTCCATCGCTCTCGGGCCCTGTTGTGCGAACGGAGACGAAGTCTATTTCATACTGTCTCGAAAGAAACATCCAGCCGTCGGGTGCTGGGATGCCATATTTCCTCAACAAGAAATCCCTCATTTGGTCTTTGCCAATTCCTTTACTAATGAGTAGCGCTACTCTCGACGGCCTGATATAGCTAATATTTGAGATAGTAAAAACGATAAATAGTGTGAGTGATAATAAAAAGGACGCGAGAAGAGAAGAAGCGACTACCCAGTCTTGGAAAACATCACGTACTACTAAATTGGCCCCTAACGTAGGACTGAGTCCCGGAAAGGAAAGTATCAAACTACCGGCAGCGGTCAAAAGTAAGGTTACCGTGCTTATGATTAGATACAATACAAGTACACGGTTTTTGAAAATCGTATAGACTTCTCGATAGGAGAATTGGCTATATACAATCTGTAAGAAGACAAAAATCGCCGCAGCAATGATGCCAAATACCGCTATCTCAATCGAAAATAGGTTATTATAGAAACTAACTATGGAATC
>JALHUO010000130.1 GCA_022866545.1 Dehalococcoidia bacterium
ACAAATCAGTTAAAGGCACACAAACCGAAAGAAACCTATTGAAAGCTTTTGCTGGAGAATCCCAGGCAAGGAATCGCTACACCTTCTTTGCCAGTGTTGCTCGCAAGGAAGGTTATGAACAAATTACCAGCATATTTACGGAGACTGCCGGTAATGAGAAGGAACATGCGGAGATTTTCTTCAAATACCTGGAGGGAGGTGACGTAGAAATCGAGGCCGCCTACCCTGCAGGCATTATTGGAAATACGAAGGCGAATCTCAAAGCTGCGGCGGATGGTGAAAAGATGGAATGGAGTGAGATTTACGCCGGCTTCGAAAAGACCGCCCGGAAGGAAGGTTTTCCTGAGATAGCCAAATCGTTCAAGGAAATTGCCGAAGTGGAGGAATTCCACGAAAAAAGGTACCGGAAGCTGGCAAAGAATGTGGCCGCTGGCGAGATCTTCAAGAAGAAAACCGTCGTTAAATGGCACTGCACCAACTGCGGCTACATCCACGAAGGTACCGAGGCACCGAAGGAGTGCCCGGCCTGCAAACATCCACAGGCATACTATGAGCTGCTGGCTGAGAATTACTAAGGTGAAGCGCCGGCCAAGCAGTTGGAGAGCAAACTGAGAGGGAGGAGAGCATGAAGAAGAGACATCTTACCACTAATCAAGGTGTACCAATTACTGACAATCAGAACTCGCTGACCGTAGGGGAGCGTGGACCGACGCTGCTACAGGACATTCATCTTGTCGAGAAACTGGCTCATTTCGACAGAGAACGCATCCCCGAAAGAGTGGTTCATGCCAAAGGTGCGGGTGCCCATGGATACTTCCAGGTATATCAAAGCATGGCAAAATACACGAAGGGGAAATTCCTTCAAGACCCTGCGAAGAAAACTGCGGTCTTTGTCCGCTTCTCAACTGTCGTAGGCTCGAAGGGGTCCGCCGATACTCTGCGCGACCCCCGGGGCTTTGCTGTCAAGTTCTACACCGAAGATGGCAACTACGACCTTGTAGGCAATAACCTGCCCGTTTTCTTTATCCGGGATGCCATCAAGTTCCCGGACATGGTGCACGCGTTTAAGCCGGCACCAAATACCAATATCCCTGATGACAACCGTTTCTGGGATTTCATTTCACTCACACCTGAGTCCACGCATATGATTACATGGCTCTTTTCCGACAGGGGCACCGTCAAGAGCTACCACACGATGGAAGGCTTCGGCGTGAACACCTATAAGTGGGTCAATGCCGAAGGGAAAGCGGTGTACGTCAAATATCACTGGAAGCCGGCGGGAGGTGTGCATTCCATTGACCGCCACGAAGCCGAGCGTCTGGCAGGAGAGGACCCCGATGTTGCCACCCGTGACCTCTATGACACCATTGCCTCAGGCAAGACAGTAGAGTGGGACCTACACGTACAGATAATGGATATTGCCGACGAACTGAAGCAGATATTTGACCCGTTAGATGCCACCAAGACCTGGCCAGAAGACAAATTTCCGCTGATAAAGGTGGGCAAGATGGTCCTGGACCGCCACCCGGAGAATTTCTTTGCCGAGGTTGAACAGGCTGCTTTCTGCCCGGCCTCCGTCGTACCTGGAATCGAGCTCTCAGCCGACAAGCTCCTTCAGGGTAGAGCATTTTCCTACGCGGATACGCAGCGTCATCGCCTGGGTCCGAACTATTTGCAGCTCCCAATCAACCGGCCTAGGGTGCCGGTAGATAATAATCAGCGTGACGGAGCGATGCAGCAAATCATTCATACTGGAGCTGTGAACTATGAGCCCAATGCGCTGGCTGATGGTATGCCAGGGGAAGCTCCGGCATCGCCTTCCGAACAATACCGCCTGGAGGGCATAGTTGGTAGGAAAAAGATTAGCCTCACCAATGACTTCGAGCAAGCTGGCGAGCGTTATCGTTCACTGAGTAAGGTGGACCAGGCCCACCTCGTGGACAACATTGTTGCTTCGTTGGTCAAGACCAAAAAA
>JALHUO010000131.1 GCA_022866545.1 Dehalococcoidia bacterium
ACAATCAAGGCATCCTTTCCCTGTTCCATGAACTCTTCACCCATAGCACAGCCAGCATAAGGGGCAAGGTATTGTAGCGGAGCAGGGTCGGAAGCATCGGCAGCCACCACGATAGTGTGATCCATAGCTCCGTATTTCTCCAAAGTAGCTACCACCTGAGCTACCTTGGATGTTTTTTGTCCAATAGCGACATAGATGCAAATGAGGTCGCCGCCTTTTTGGGCGATTATCGTGTCAATAGGAATAGCTGATTTGCCAGTAAAACGGTCACCAATGATAAGCTCGCGCTGGCCTCGCCCAATAGGAATCATGCTATCAATGGCCTTAATGCCTGTCACCACCGGTGTATCTACAGGCCTTCTTTTTGTTACGTTTGGTGCCACTATTTCTACGGGGCGGGTTCTCTCTGTCTTAATTGGTCCCTTACCATCTCGGGGACGCCCCAGAGGATCAACTACCCGGCCAATAAGGCTATTGCCTACCGGCACCTCAACCACCATTCCCGTCGCCTTCACCTCATCCCCTTCCTTAATCTGGCTATAATCACCAAGGATAACAGCACCAACATTATCCTCTTCCAGGTTGAGGGCCAGACCCATGATATTGTGGGGGAATTGCAGCAATTCGTTGTAAGCTGCGTTGCCCAGCCCATGGATGCGCGCGATGCCGTCGCCTACCTCTACTACCGTGCCCACATTAGCCACAGACACTCCAGTGCCGAAACGCTCGATCTGATCTTTAATTACGGAAACAATATCTCGATCTCGACTTGCCATTTAGCCTCCTACTTCCCAAAGTCATTGCGAGCTGAAGGCGTGGCAATCTTGGTGGAGGTTTGAGATTGCTTCTGCGTTTGTGTCTCGCAATGACAAAAGGGTATCTTCTTCGCAATGATAAGCGAATATCGTGACCATTACCTGCTAATTTCCACCAAGCTCTTCCTTAGAGCCCCGAGTTTGCCTTTCACACTCCCATCAATAAGCGTATCACCAATCCTGGCTTTAATCCCGCCAACTATGGAAGGATCGACCTGAGCATCAATGACAACCTTGTGCCCAATTATCTCTTCAAACCGACTGGAAATCCTCTTCCTATCCTCATCATCCAATGGCAAAGCAGTGATTACTTCAACATGTTCAATACCATAGTGAGTATCGAGCAACCTATCATACTGCCGTGAAATATCACCAGCAATACCTAGTTTATCTTTGTGCACCAATAGACAAGCTAGATTCAGAGCCAACGGGTTTATCTTTCCTAAGAATTCTACCAATATGGCTTTCTTGGTCTCGAAAGACAATTTAGGATTCTCCAATAAAGCCACAAGCTGTTCATCTGTAGTTAGGTCGGCTATTTTCCTCAAGCTGTCTTGCCAACTGTCCAACTCTCCCTTCTCAAGGGCTAGCTTGAAAGCAGCCTGGGCATAGCGTTTGCCAGAAGTCACTCTTGCCATTTTACCTATATGTCACTCCGAGTCACCAAGTGCCGAACCAATCCCCTTTTTGGCTGAGATTGCTTCGCTTGGCTCGCAATGACGAATAACACTCTAGTTATCTTTGAAAGTGGCACTTTCTTCTAGAGTTTCCTCGATAAGCCTGCGATGCCTTTCCCTATCCAGGGTCTCCTTAATCACTTTCTCAGCAGCCGAAATGGAAATATCCACAAATTCGCGGCGCAGGTCATCAATAATCCTATCACGCTCCTCTTCTAATTCAGCTCGGGTTCGGTCAACGATAGCTTGGGCTTCTTTTCTTGCTCCCTCCTTTGCCTCTTCTTTAAGTTTTTCTCCCATCTGGCTAGCTTGGCTAACCAAAGCTTGCCCATCCTCGCGTGCCTTGCTGATCAGTTTCTTGACCTCCTCCCCGGCGCGGCCATACTCTTCCTTGGTAGCTTCAGCTCGCTCCATGCTTTCCTTTATCCTCTTAGACCTCTCGTCAAGCATCTTCATCACCGGTTTATATAGAAACAGACTCAGCAGAGCAAACAAAATGACAAAACTTATGACAAAAGCTATCAGTAGGGGTAAATTAATACCAAGCTTACCAAACCCTTCCATTTCGCCCCCTTAGACCCTAATAACAGACTAGAATATCGCTAGCAGGGATAAGGCAATAACAATCCCTGCTATGGCAAAAACCATCACTACAGCAGCTACAATAATTACCCATAAACCGGTAGGTAACCCCCCGTTTCCCATGCTTACACCTCCTTAATAAACACTATACCACCATAGCCAAGATAATACATATTATCAAAACGTAAATCCCGATAGCTTCAGCTAGAGCACCAATCAAAATCATATTGGTCAGTATTGCCCCCCTGGCTTCTGGATTGCGCCCCAGGGCCTGCATGGCTGAGTAGCCAATGAGCCCCAAAGCTAGTGCCGGGCCAAAGAACCCCACACCGGCAGCCAACCCTATGGTTAGCATCTTCATTATTGCTGGATCCATTTATTCCCTCCTTTCAATTTTATTCTTGCTCCTCATGACTAGGAGCTACAGCAATGATGCCAAATACCAAAGTCAAACCGGCAAAGATGAGAGCCTGGATAAAGCCAATAAGTAATTCTAACCCATAAAAGGGGATAGTGAAAACAAAAGGAATCAGGAAAGCAGAAACCAACAGCAATATCTCACCAGCGGTCATGTTGCCGAAAAGACGGAAGGTGAAACTGACAATGCGTATGAAGTGACTGAAAACCTCTAAGAGGCCAACAAATAGATTGATGAACCCAAAACCAATGTCGGTGATAGCCGGACGTATCTTCCCCGTGAGCATCTCCTTAATACCTCGCCCTATCTGGCCAAAATTAAAGAACTCCCCTAAGTAGCGAAGGGCACCCAAGGATTTCATACCCCAAAACTCCACAAAGATGAAAGACATTACAGCGATGGATAGAGGCACGTTAATATCGGTATTGGCTGACCGAAACAGAGGCACAGCAGTACCTTCATGCCCGGAGACTACTATTGTGCCAAAGAAAGGCAGCATAGCCAGGTAGGCATTAGTTATCACATAGATGAAAATGGTGGCAATTGCCGGAAAGAGCAGTCTCGAATGTTTCTCGCCGGCAGTGCTCTCGACAAAGTTTAGCAACGTCTCTACTGCCATCTCGACTAAATTCTGCAGCCTCCCCGGAATAAGCTTCATTTTGCGGGTACAAACATAGAACGCACCTGCCAGTACGATAATAGTGAGCCAGGAGGCAATGAGGGTGTTGGTGAT
>JALHUO010000132.1 GCA_022866545.1 Dehalococcoidia bacterium
CTCCCTCACGTGGAGATGGGTATAGAGGGAGACCCTGCCCTTGACAGCTCCTAACTGGCTTGAAGTTGAGGTGGGCACGTATACCCGAAAACCTATTCCGCCAACATTGATGATAATGGAATCGTCGCCACGATATTCCAGTGTTCCCTCTAATGTGGCTATCATTTCGGCGTATGTTCAGTGAGCCATTGGCTAAGACGCCTTTGCTGAATGTGGCACATAGCAACAGCTAAGGCATCCGCAGCATCGTTGGGCTGAGGTGGCTCGGACAGGCCGAGCTGGACCCTCACCATTTCTTGAACCTGTTGTTTATCGCTTTGCCCGTAGCTGGTTATTTGCTTCTTTATCTTGGCTGGTGAGTAATAATAGATAGGCAATCCCTTGTTGGCTGCCGCCAGGATAGCTATGGCCTGCGCTTTCCCAATAGCAAACGCTGATTTCACGTTGTGGCCGATAAAGGGATCTTCAATGGCTACTTCGCTTGGTTTATGCCTGGCGATAATTTTGCTTAACTCACTATACAGAGAACGCAGCCTTTCCTCCATAGGAAGCCGCGCTGAGAGACTGACTACCCCGCAATCTACCATATGCATTTCCTCTTCGCCATCCACCACACCGTATCCCAGGTTTATGGTACCGGGATCAACGCCCAGAATGCGCATATTAGGTTTGACTGCGCAGCCTTTCTAGAGTAGTATCCGAAAAATCCATATTGGAGAAAACACGCTGTACGTCATCCAATGCTTCCAGCTCGTCGAGGAAATTCAAGGCTTGAACTGCTTTATTCTCGTCCAGCACCACTGTAGTCTTAGGCATTAGCGAGAGCTCCGCCGAAATCACATGCTCCTTCTCTTCAATAATCTTTCTTACTTTTTCTAGATCCTGAGGTTGGGTGTAAATTTCTACATAACTATTTTGAGTCTTAACATCTTCAGCCCCGGCATCAATAGCTCGTAGTGCTATCCCTTCGGCATCTGAGGTATTGCCTTCTACAGTGATTACTCCTCTACTCTCAAAGAGCCAGGAGACGCAACCACTCTCACCAAGATTCCCCCCGTGGCGGGTGAAGAGACGGCGCACATCCTGAACAGTGCGATTACGGTTATCGGTCAAGGCTTCCACCAAAACCGCTATCCCGCTCGGCCCATAGCCTTCGAATTTCGTCTCAGTTAAGACAGCTGCCCCAGTTTCACCGCTACCCCGCTTTATAGCCCTCTCAATATTATCCGAAGGCATGTTATTATCACGGGCTTTCTGTACTGATAAACGTAACTGGAAATTACTGTCTAAATTAGTTCCACCTTGTCGCACTGCAACTATGATTTCCCGAGCAAGCTTCGTAAATACCTGCCCGCGCTTGGCATCAGCTACCCCCTTCTGCCGCTTAATATTTGCCCACTTAGAATGTCCTGACATTGCTGCTCCTTTATACTATTTTATCACTGCAACCCCTGAAAGGTAAAGCAAGATATCCTGTCTCGAACGACTTTGACCTGCTTTGTTGAACGACCATAGTAGTGGAAGATGTCACCTGGGGCATCAAGTCACAACAAGAATCTGGGGCCTATCCTTTTTAGCCCCTCTGTATAAGGTGCCCTCATTATGCCTTTTTCGGTGATTATGGCACTTATATACTGGTTGGGAGTGATGTCAAAGGCAGGATTGGCTGCTCTTATACCTGCCGGAGCAATGGGTATTCCCTGGATATGAGTTACCTCTTCAGGGCTCCGCTCTTCAATGGGGATTTGGTAGCCACTGGTCAGGGAGAGGTCAATGGTGGTGGTCGGGGCGGCAACATAGAATGGGATACCGTGGGCATTGGCCAGTACGGCCAGAGTATAGGTGCCAATCTTGTTGGCAGTATAGCCATTGGCGGCGATCCTATCAGCGCCAACAATGACACAGTCAATCTCTCCCCGTTTCATGAAATAGCCAGCCATGGAATCGGTAATCAATGTTACAGGTATGCCTTCCTGCATTAGTTCCCAGGTAGTGAGCCGGGCTCCCTGGAGCAAGGGACGAGTTTCCGTGACAAAGACGCTCACCTTCTTTCCTTGTTCATTAGCAGCTTTGATGACACCCAGGGCAGTGCCATACCCCGCGGTGGCTAGAGCACCGGCATTACAATGAGTAAGCAATGTGAAACCATCTTTGATAAGCTCGGCTCCTAGCTGGCTGAGCTTCTCGGTTGCACTTACTTCTTCCTTGTGAATCTGCTTCGCTTCATCGATAAGCGATTTTTTTATTTCAGCGACGCCATCTCCCCGGGCAGCTTTCTTCATCCTGTTAATAGCTTGAAACAGGTTGACCGCAGTAGGCCGGGAGGCAGCAAAAGCTTGCATGACCTGATTCAACTGAGCGAGAAGATCATCCTTGTTTGTTGTCCTGATGCTGGATGCCGCCAGAGCTATGCCGTAGGCAACGGCGACCCCTATGGCTGGCGCCCCGCGGATCCTCATTTCCTTGATAGCTAGAACCACATCCTGGTAATTGTCCAGGTCGGCGAAGATTTGCTCCCGCGGAAGCTTGCGCTGATCCAGTATCCTCAGCTTGCCATCAAGCCATTCTATTGCCCTTGCCATCGTCGCTGTTAGTATAATCCAAAGGGCGAAAACAAAGGAAGTCTTAGATGAGCGTTTCCTGACATCCTCCTGCTTTTCTAAACCCTTCGCTTCTCGTGATTCTGAGCCCTTCGCTTTGTGTCATTCTGAGGGAGCGAAGCGACCGAAGAATCTCGCTCAGGATAAACTCCGCGAAGAATCTAGACGCTTCGCCATTGCCCATGGTCACAACTCAGACAACCTTGGCCGATCCAGAATTTGATAACCCGAAGGAATAGTGCTATCTTTCATAGATTCACCCATCTGGGAGGCAAAGATGGCCAAGATTCATTTCATAGATGTTACCAATCGCGATGGCGTCCAGACGGCACACCTCGGTCTCTCCAAACTGGAAAAGACCATGATAAACATATACCTCAACGAAATGGGTGTCTTCCAGTCTGAATTTGGTTTCCCTACGACCAGACACGAACAGTATTATCTTCAGGCGAATCTGGAGTTGGCTGAGATGGGCGTCCTGAAACCCATCCGGTTAGGAGGGTGGATAAGGGCGGTTGTGGATGACGTGGAAAAAGCTTTCAAGCTTGTCCCGGGACTTAAGCACCTGAATCTCTCTATGTCCACATCGGACCAGATGATTCAAGGAAAATTCCAGGGTGCCAGGAGCCAGGACGATATCGCAACCATGATGGTGCATGCCGTAGAAGCAGCCCGTGCCCACGGAGCTGAAAGCATTGGTGTGAATGCCGAGGATGCCTCCCGAACTCAAATAGATTTCCTGGTTAGATTTGGTTTGGCAGCCAAGGAGCATGGAGCTCAACGTCTTAGATACTGTGATACCCTGGGCTATGACAACCCATTTTCCATCTACGAGAGCACCAGGACGCTGGCAGAGAATGTGGGAATGCCTATTGAACTCCACTGTCATGGCGATCTGGGAATGGCCGTCGCTAACTCGCTTTCCGGGGCTAAGGGAGCTATAGACGGCGGCCAAGATGCCTACATCAACACCACGGTCAATGGAATCGGAGAAAGGGCTGGCAATGCTGACCTTGTGGCCACAGCGTTAGCCATTACCAAATCCAAGGCATTTGCAGGAAAGTATCAACTGGAGAAGCCCATAAATCTGACAAAAGCCTGGAAAATAAGCCGGTTTGCCAGCTACGCTTTTGAGGTCCCCATTCCCATAAACCAGCCGGGTGTCGGAGCCAATGCCTTTGCTCATAGCTCTGGCATACATGCCGACGGTGTACTGAAAGACCCCCACAATTACGAGCTATACAGCTTCGATGAAGTAGGTAGAGGGGAACCGGAGCTTGTAGAGACCGGCAGGGCGATATGCTCGGGGGAGTATACTGGAATATCTGGCTTCAGACATATAATGGGCCGGATGGCGGTAACCTTCGAGGATCCTGCGCAGGCTGAAGAGGTTCTGGAATTGGCCAGATATGCCAACGTGGAGGCGCAGAAACCACTGATCGAGGATGAATTACTCTTCATCGCCAAATATCCCAAAATTGCCCGGAAATTGTTGACACTTATACCGCCAGAGTAATCTAGCCTTGACATCGATGCTCATTCCATTGATAATATAGATAGTTAGTTGCGGGTGTAACTCAGCGGTAGAGTGCTTGCTTCCCAAGCGTCAAAATGAAGCTAAAATGCTTACCAACTCCCCGCAAGTGGTAAGCAATCTACCAGATAACCCCTATCAATCTTTCATAGAATCCCGAAAAGCTAAAGGGATAAGTCCTGCTAGTCTATCCTATTATCAAACTATATTGTCACGTGCTCTATCTGCAATAGGTAATCCTTATTTAGCTAAACCAACGGATATTACAACTTACCTCAATACTATCCCACCTAATAAACATGGATTTTCAACTAGACACGCTTACCGACGGGTGTTAATGACTTTTTACGGATGGTTAAACGATGTATATGATTTACCTAACCCAATAACAAAAGTCCCTGCACCAGAATTACCAAATGTAATTCTTCCAACACTTAGGTTAAACCAAATTAAGGATTTAGTAAAAAATCAGTCTACAAGAGCTAAAGCAATAATAATGTTAGCTACAGCAAGCGGGTTGAGACGTTCAGAATTAGCTAACGTAAAGATTGAGGATTTAGACTTACAAGAAGGGAGAATCAAGACTAATGGTAAAGGTAGGAAGGAAGCATACGCACCTATTAGCTTCGCAAGAGAGTATGTTGAAGCTTGGTTACTTGAATCAGGGAAAAGGTCTGGTAGTCTCTTTGACCTAAATACATATGGTATGCAGAGCTTCTTCACAAGACTAGAGAAACAAACAGGACTGAAAACGAATGCTCACGTGTTCAGACGAACTTTTGCTGTGATAGGTAGGGAATTAGGGTTAAGTGACCTTACTATCAAGGATTTAGGTAGGTGGAATAGCGTGGACATGGTGCAGCGATATACTAAGGACTTTAGTTTTGATGACGCTAACAAACAGCTTAAAGAGTCATTAAGCAAACTTGGTGCTTTATTCAGCTCATATTGAGTCTGGTAGAAAAAACTTTGAAAATTGAGCACCGCAGTTGAGATACCGTTCTGTTGAAGAATGATACGCAATAGACAACAAGTTGCAGCTAGGTGGATAGTGAAGTCAGAGATTCCGAGAGGTCGTAGACGATAATCTTTGTCCCTGAAGAATGCAATTACAGAGGTTATGGAGCAGCAGCAAGGGCACACCAAAAGTTCAGTCCACTCGATAACTTAGGGAAGTTGTAGCCGAAAATTCTGAAAGTCTGAACAGAACAGCGTGCCACCGATGTGTTCAGCTATTGGCCGGAAGGTCAAGCAATATCGGTTGGTTGCTGTGGCCTCTCTCTCAGAGCATCATGCTCCAAAGTCAACTTACCTACCATCTGCTCTAGCTTCTCTACCCTGTCCCTGAGAGCTACGACATCCCCTTAATCTTGTTCCTTTCTCTTAATTGTGGCAATCGCAAGTGCCAAGCCCATAATGGTGATACCACCCACCAGCAAATCAATCTCAAAGGTCGTATTAATCCAATCCCTCATTGTTTCGGCAATCTCGTTACCCTTCCAAGATGACACTATGAACAGAAAGGCGATTATCAACAATGCTGTAACTGGAGCTCCCCTGGGCAACCTGGCAATCAACAACATCAAAATGACAACCAGGCCAATCACGCTCACGAATAGAACCCAGAAGGTTCTGAATATCTCTGGAATTAGATGCCACTCAAAACCTCCGACAGCAAATGCAATAAAAACAGTTGCAAGAATGGCAACTACAGGCGTCAGTATCGCCCGCAATACTACCTTCCAAAGCGGCTGCTTGCTCATATTCTCCATATCTTAACCTCCTAAGCTTATTTTGAGTCTATGATATCATCATTGTGGATGCTTGTGAAGGGTTTGTCTTTGACACCCACTATTGCGGGGGATAGAATCTTTACGAAGAGCGTTACAGAGTGAAGGCAAAGATGGAAAAGGACGGGCTTTTTTACAGGACTCTAACAGTCAAAAGAGGAGATTCCGCCGAATTAAGAAAATGCATGGACGATGTTGTACAAAACTTGTTGAATAATCGCACAGATTTCAATCGTCCGGGCATGTTATTAGGCAAAATTCAAAGTGGTAAAACTGCGGCTTTCATAGGCATAATAGCTTTGGCGTTTGATAATAGCTACGATATGGCAGTTATTCTGACTAAAGGCACTAAGGCTTTAGCGGAACAGACTATGAGAAGATTAAGAAGAGATTTTCATGAATTAGTGGAAGATGACAAAGTACAGATACACGATATTTTAATATTTCCCGATTACTTACCAAAGTGGGTTTTGAACCAAAAACTAATTGTGGTGGCCAAAAAAGAAACGAATAACTTGAGACGGCTGATTGATGCATTAGAGCATACTTATCCAGATTTGAGCAATAGAAAGTTACTTATTGTTGATGACGAGGCAGATTATGCGAGCATCGGCTTTACGGTAAACGTGCCAATGAAATCAGTTGAATTGACAAAAATAGCTAGCCAAATAAATGCGCTAAGGAACAAGGTAGCTGCTTCTGACTATTTACAAGTGACAGCAACACCATATTCACTGTATCTACAGCCTGATGATATAGATATGAATACTCATTCAGTGGTTTTCAAACCCATCAAACCGGCTTTTACTGTGACACTTCCTTCGTATCCCGGTTATGTAGGTGGTGATTTCTACTTTAATGAAAGAAATGATGAAAATAGTTTGGCTTCATTTGTATACGTACCAATAACCGAGGAAGAACTTAACGTTTTGAGGAAAGAAGATAGAAGAGTTTTTAAGCTTGAAGATTCTCTAACATCCCAGAAAATATACATGCTTAGAAATGCAATCATTCAATTCATCGTTGGAGCTTGTATACGAAGAATTCAACAAAGGGATCACGGTAAGAGAGAAAAGAAATATAGTTTTGTTGTTCATACGGAGAGGCAAAAGGACGCACATGCATGGCAGGAAAGGGTAGTGAAGGCTATAAGGGAGTCTCTTATTAAAAGTGTCAATACAAACCCCAAATTACTAAAAAGGCTGATCACAAATGCGTACCAGAACCTATCAAAATCAGTTGCGTTGCTTGGTGCAGGTGCGCCAGATGTTAACGAAGTAATTGATGAAGTAGTCCAATCTCTAAAAGGAGATTGCCTGATAATCGTTGTAGTGAACTCAGATCAGGAGGCTGCACAGCTTCTAGATGACAAAGGTCAATTGAAATTGACCACTCCGATGAACATTTACATTGGAGGGCAGATACTAGACAGAGGTATCACAATTGATAACCTTATTGGTTTTTATTATGGCAGAAGACCCAAAAGATACCAGCAAGATACGGTATTACAGCACTCAAGAATGTTTGGTAATAGACTGAAAGAAGATCTATCTGTAACACGATTCTATACAGCACTGCCCATATATGACGCCATGGATAGAATAAACGAGTTTGACTGTGCGTTAAGAGACGAGTTTGATAAATTCGGTCATGATGCTGGTGTAGTCTTCATATACAAAGATCCCAACAATAAGATACTACCTTGTTCTCCAAACAAGATAAAACTCTCAGCTACAACTACTTTAAAACCGTATAAAAGAATGTTGCCCTACGGATTTCAAACGAAACCTAAAAATAGTGCACAGCAAATTATGAACACTTTAGATGAACTGATAGACGACATTCAAGAGCATAGAATGTTGGTTCAACCGTTTAAAATTGACCTGCAAACAGCAAAACTAATCGTAGATAGAATTCACAGAATGTTTATTTATGACTACGGTTATGAATGGGATTGCGAGGCTTTCAAGGCATGCATGGAGTTTCTATCTTATGATAGCTCCATTCCATCCGAAAAAGGAAAAATCTGGTGTCTTGTTCGGCAGAATAGGGAAGCATCTCGGATCAAGCAAGATGGCAGCTTTTTTGATGCTCCAGACACGTCCAGCACTGAAGGTGCGATTGCAAAGAGGGCTGCGATCAACATACCTATGCTTATGCTGTTTAGGCAAAACGGTGAAAAATCTGATGGTTGGAGGGGCCAGTCTTTTTGGTGGCCCGTGCTGGTAGCACCAGCCAATACTCGTACGACTGTATTCACGAGGGAGGCTATAGAATTAAACTAATCCCGGTTAACAGCAGACATAAAGAGAGGGACAGCCGCTAAAGCTGCCTCTCTTCTTTTAATCCCCTTCCTTAAAATGCTCCATAAATGCAGACAAATCTACACTGTCAAGAAGCATTCTGAAGCTAATCCACACTCTCAAGACCAATCAAGAGTGTCATTTCGGGTTATTTCTTGCCTATTTGCCAAAGCTGAGACGGTCAATTTACTCTAATAAAGCTCATTTTTGCGGATTTCTTCCTTCTAGCAATCAACCCAAACTGAAAAACCTTGAAAATACGTCTCCACATTTGAGTTGAATACATGAGCACGATTTCGTGATAAGGGGGGCGTCTTTATGGAAGAGAGCTGGGGGACTTAGCTCTACAGTGAGCTACTCATCAAAGATATTGTCCAGTGTAATGTAGTATATGGTAACTCTCTTAGATATAGATAGTAATATTGATAGATATGGCTGATGTACCACTAATGATGATGATTGTTCAACTAATATCAAGTGTAATTACGTTGAAAGGATGGTGACACTAAAATACATTGTTTTCTACTTTTTACGTTTAGAATTGCTGTTATTAGTAGTGAATCAAATGATAGAAATGTTACTGATTAAGGACAATAGTGAAATGGGAGTCACCCACACCCTGATTTAGTGTGCTGTTCTTTTGCTCGTTATATGAATCTATTCCCCCATTCCTCAAGATGGTGATTGAATGTAATTTCGTCTCCGTCACGCTTGATGATGTTCCTTTGCTCTAGGTTATCCAAAGCTGTCTCTATCTCCTCTTCCGTTAGTCCCGTCTTCTCCTTGAAGCGTTCCATCGTTATTTTGGTCTTGACCCTTCTTACCTCTTGTCTTGTGAAACTTTTTGTCTCCGGATAACCAATTGTATCCTTCACAATCCTATCCAGAACCTTGCGGGCAGGTCTCGGTAATTCAATGTCAGCAATCTTCTCAAGCACATCATTACCAATTGCAGAGTATCTCCCTACAGGTCTTCGGTCTGGGTAAACCATACTGCTTGATTGACTCATGTAAACATCCTCCTATCTACTACCTCTTGGTATACGATATTGATACAAATAGTCTGCGTTCTTTCTGTCTTCTCTATATCAATCATTCTCTTCTTTTGCAGTTTTTCTAATTGGTAAGCAACGGTTGACCTAGAAAGACCAGTCACCTTTGAAAGGTCTGACAGAGACAACTGAGCACAGCGTCTACACTTTGATACTGTCTCTTTGAAGATTTCGTGCAAAACGGTTCTTTCGTTAGGATACAAGACATAAACATCACGCACGGTGTAAGTCTTTCTAGGTCTACGCTTCCTTTGTGATTGCTTCATGGTGGCAAAGGCAAATATGAGACATCAGGGTTTAGTAATTTAGGGTGCACCAAATTTCTCAAATGATGTCTCAGCCCCGAGTAAATAGTCTGACGTGTATACTCCAATTACCTGTCCGACAGTGGTCGCTAAAGCACTCTTTAATCCCGCATTCCACAGTTGCTTGATTTTACTTCCTAACGGCGTCTCAAGAAACGCTTTAACATCAAACTTAAATTTCGGGGTTTCGCTTTCAAATTTGAGTATCTTTGCTAGGTCACGAGACAATATTGGGTCCCACTTTATGCACGACAAAGATTCCAAGTGTAGGTAATCCAGACGATGCACTACAAGATCCTGATATATAGCTAGTGTTTTCTCTAACCATTGGAGACACCATATGTTTAACACCGTGCTATGGTTAGGTATATTCGGTGGTGGAAAAAGTCGAGGTCGAATGTAGAATATCGCTGCCAAAAACGCTAGAATCTTCATCTGTCTGTTGTTGAGCATTGGGATAACATCTACAGCTTGTTTACTGCACAACACGAGAAGACTCTCTGTATCTTGTGCTAACCTATCAGCAACGAGTCTTGCTAGTATCTCGTGTTTTCCTTTGTCCTCAGTCTGTGCACTGGAGAGAATAGCTTTCTGTAGAAGTATGGAGAAATCTGGTTGATTCAAGGAATCCTCTATGACCTTCTTCTGTTGCTCACCTTGCTCCTCAAGTGCTTTTACTCTTGTTGCAAGCTGAGCCAAAAAGTCTAAGGAGTTCTGCTCTGCTTTCTCTATTGCTTTGGGTCTGTGGTCTTTAAAAAAGCTATGAAGCCAGTTTTTACCCAGATTCCAGACTTCCTTTGTAAATGCTCCAGTTGCTCCTCCAATAGCTGCACCTATAGCAATTGACGCTGGGTCTACCATATTCTCCATTGCTCCTAAGTATATTGCGTATAGTTAATTATACAGTAAAATGCGTTATTATGACCAAATACTTGACATACACGGCATACTTGTAATACAATATAGGTATGAAAGAAAGCAAGAGTAAACCCAATGTATCAATAAGGATTGACCCCGAAGTATTGCACCAAGCAAAGATAGCTGCGGTCACAACTAAGATGACTTTGGGAACTTGGTTGGAAACAGCGATACAAGAGAAACTTGAAAAGGAGAGGTCAAAAAGGAGTAGAATATGAAAGACAAGTCATTAAGACAATTAGCAAGACAGCTTGGAGTTTCCCACAGTTACCTGTCTCAGGTATTGAATGGTAAGCGACCAGCAAGTGAGAAGGTAGCTTACGGATTAAGTAGAGAAGGGTTATTGAGCGTAAATGGTAAGCAAATTTGTTGATAAAAGTTTAGTAGAAAAAAACCCACAAATACCTTATAATAATATAGTTAGTTGCGGGTGTAACTCAGCGGTAGAGTGCTTGCTTCCCAAGTAAGACGTCGTGGGTTCGAATCCCATCACCCGCTGTGGTGATACCCACAGGCAATAAAGACATAGATTAGAACATGAGGATAAAGCTAAACAACAGCCATCTGGAAGGGTTAGCACATCAGCTTCCTTTCGAAGTGATAGTAGAAGACCCGCGGGATGATAAGGGCCTATTGGAACTATTAGGCCACAATATGCCCTGGGATGAAACAGGGCTTAATAAATTTGGCGATCCTCTCAGGAAGCCCAATAGGGTAACCTTCTCTGTGGAGGCAGTGGATGGGGGATTTGTTTGCGACATTCACCCGGCTTTCGCCATCTATATTTCTACTCTCTTGTCAGTGGAAAAATAGGCTGCGCGTTGTTTCACAAAATCATGGGCCGTTAGCTCAGTTGGTAGAGCACCTGACTTTTAATCAGGGTGTCGCGAGTTCGAGTCTCGCACGGCTCACTAGCTAAATCAAGAGTACTTGCTGGCATCAGCACCTGAGTTCTCGTTGTCATCTACCTCAAAGGTCTTGTCAAACATCTCCGTTGCCTTTTCTTGTAGCCTCGCCGGAACACGGCTCTATATGCAGTGTTGGCCGTCCGGTCAGTCAGGATACCCTGTTGACAGAAGCTGTGCTGGATGGTACAGTGGGGGGACAGTTGTAGATTGAATGTTCATTCAACCAACCGCGCAAGAATCCAAAGAGTTCACCATACGCACTTTCAGTAGTGACGAAGCTCTCGTCAAAGAGCGCAGAAATCGTAAACTCAGTTGCCCCACGTACGCAAAAGAACAGACGTATGCTGTTACGGGGCCAATTAGGGTAGAAAATAACACCGGTGTCCGTAGAAGACGGCGAAAGGAGTCATACAAGTGATTACTCTCAAAGAAGGGAATTGGCGCGTCCCGAAGTGGAACAGAAAGGTATTCGCTGTTGCCGGGGGGCTGACAAACTACAAGAAGTTCTGTCCGGAAATGAAGCTTGAAGAGCAGGTGATGGTGTCGTTCCGGCAGATGCTGGAGAACAACGACCTAAAGCTCTCTCCGGTGGAAATCAAGGGACTGGTTAACTTCCTGGCCTGCGGTAATTTCTCCGACCACTTCCAGGACCAACTCCTGTGTGAGGCCAAGGTCACTGACTACCTCGGGCTTGATCCCATATATGATATAGGCATCAAGACCGGGGGGGCTACCGGTGGCTCCACTGTGCTGACGGCTGCCATGGCGGTAGCCAGCGGATATGCTGACGTGGCGCTAGCAGTAGGCTGGGAACGCATGTCTGAAGTGGACACGCGAGCGGGCAACTTCTACATCGCCAACGCAGCCTGCAAAGACTTTGAAACCAGGCTTTCCCGCATCTATGCTGCTTATTATGCTCCTATGGCCGTCCGCTTCGCCTGGGCCTACAATCTCTCCGAGCAGACCAGGGCCAAAGTGGCAGTCAAGAATCACCTCTACGCCTATTACTCGCCGTATTCCCAGCAGCCAGGCAAATACACAATTCAGGACGTCCTCGACAGCCCGATGTCAACCTACCCGTTACGTTTCCTGGAATGCTGCGCCATGACCGATGGCGCCGCCTGCATGCTGCTCTGCGACGAGAAGACTGCCTACAAGTTGACCGATAAACCCTGTGAGCTTTTCATAGCCGGCGGGAGCCATACCCTGAGAGTGGCAGACCGTAGAGACATGGAGATCCCTCTACTGCCGCACGAGACGCCTGAAATGTATCACGGCTTGCGAAAAAAAGAGGTACAGCGGTGGCCGGGATTTGAAAGCTTTGCCGCGGCACGATTTGCCGCCTATTTCGCCTACCGAATGGCCGGCATAACCAATCCGCTCGAAGAGCTTGACTTAGTGGAGTTGCATGACGCATTTACCATAAGCGACATCCAAACTTATGGAGACATTGGACTCCGCCCGTATGGACAGGAACCCGATTATATTGAATCCGGAGATGCCTATTTTGGCGGTAAATGCCCAGCCAACCTGTCCGGAGGGTTGATTGGCACCATGCATGCCGTCGGGGCGACCGGCATCTTTCAAGGAATTGAATGCCTCTGGCAAATACAGGGTAAGTATGATAAGTTCCATGGCGACCCCAGGATTTGGAAGTCCTTTGGTAAGAAGAAGCCCGAGGATTGGAGGAGTCTGCAGCTACCTGATGCCAGGCAGGCACTCTGGGTATCTCACGCTGGCGTCGGGTCACATGTGACAGTAGGCATTCTGAGAAAGGCTTTTTAGAAGGAGGGAGACTGTGACACCAAGACGTAAAATAACCAAGTACACTGGCAAACCCGCAAAGGTGCTTCAATCTGAACCGGCCCTGGTGATAGAGTGGCCGAGAAGCCTGGCACACAGGCATACTTATGGAAAACTTTCCCCGTTCTTCAAAGGTCTGACAGAAGGCAAGTTGCTGGCTACGAGGTGCATCAACCCTGAATGCAGCGAGCACAGGCTGTGGCTTCCTCCGCGGGCTGACTGCCCGGACTGCAACCAGCCCATGATCTGGGAGGAATTGCCCCAGCCGGTAATCGGCACTGTGCACACCTATGCGCGGGTGGAGTACGCCGGCGCTGGCATAGAGCTAACTACCCCCTATTTCCAGATTGACGTCGAATTGCCCGGCGTGTGCACCATATTCAAGGGCTATCTTCAATACGGTACACCCGAGATAGGCATGAAAGTACAGGCCTGCTTCCGCACGGAAGACCCCACCAACACAATCCTTGACATATACTGGATTCCTGCAGCCGGATGATACGACGACTCGGTTCTGGGCAGGCAACGGATAGCTAGCTAGTTGACAGGGGTACCGACAGAGTAAGAGGGGGACGTTATGGGCAAGTTACTCTGGGAGCCGACGAAAGAACGAAAGAAGAATGCGAACATAACCAGTTTCATAGAGTTCGTTAATAAACGACATAAACGCGACTTTAGTTCCTATAAAGAACTCTATGACTGGTCCGTGGACAAGATACCAGATTTCTGGGCTTCGGTGTGGGAGTTTGTCGGGGTGAAGGCTTCCAGACGCTACGAAACGGTGGTCGACGATGTCACAAAGATGCCGGGTGCAAAATGGTTCGTTGGCGCGAGGCTGAATTTCGCCGAGAATCTGTTGAGATACAGGGACAAGCATACAGCCTTCATCTTCAAAGGAGAGACGCAGAAATCAGCCAGGATGAGTTACGCCGAACTGTATAACACTGTAGGGCGCCTGGCGGAGTCTCTGCGCAGACTAGGAGTCAAGCCTGGAGACCGGGTAGCTGCCTACATGCCCAATATGATAGAGACAGCCGTGGCAATGCTTGCCAGCACGAGTATTGGTGCTGTCTGGGCTTCGTGTGCCACGGATATAGGTCCTGGAGCAGCGATTGATCGCTTCGGCCAAATCGAGCCGAAAGTCCTGTTCACCGTTGATGGCTATTTCTATAAAGGGAAAGCCTTCGATTCCCTTTCCAGCGCCGCTGAAATTGTAAAGGGCATACCCTCCATTAAGAAGGTCGTGGTGGCCCGCTATAGGGGGGAGAGACCGGACATTAGCCAGATCCCCAGCGCTGTGCACTATGATGATTTCCTATCCAAAGGGACATCCGAGATTCAATTCGAACAGTTGCCCGCAGACCATTCTGTGTTCATCATGTTTTCGTCAGGGACGACTGGCAAGCCGAAATGTATGGTTCAAGGAGCAGCTGGAATTCTGGTCAACCAGCTGAAGGAGTTGATAATCCACACTGATCTGAAGCGAGATGATGTCCACTTCTTCATCACGACTTGTAGCTGGATGATGTGGAACTGGATGATGCCCTCCTTGGCTACAGGCAACACCATCGTTCTGTATGATGGCAACCCTGCCTATCCTGTGCCCGCAGCTATGTGGAAACTAATCCAGGATGAGAAAGTCACCATGTTTGGCTGCAGCGCCAGTTACATCAACTACCTCAGGAACGAACGCATTAAGCCGGCTAGCGAGTACGATTTGTCATCGCTAAGAGAGATATGGCAGACCGGTTCGGTTCTCTCAGCGGAAGGGTTCGAGTATGTGTATCAGGAAATCAAGAAAGACCTGCACTTCAATTCCAGTTCAGGTGGCACTGACATCAATGGCTGCTTCTTCACCGGGAGTCCGATTCAGCCTGTATACGCCGGTGAATTGCAGGGACCGGGTTTGGGGATGAAGGTGAAAGCGTACGATGAAAAAGGGCGTTCGGTATTTGACCAACAGGCCGAACTAGTCTGTGAGGCGGCTGCCCCGCCCATGCCGCTTTACTTCTGGAACGATCCAGACGGTAAGAAATACAGGGAGGCCTATTTTGGCGTTTACCCCGGTGTCTGGCGTCATGGGGACTACATCGTATTTCATAGCGATACTGGGGGAGCCACTTTTTACGGTCGCTCTGATGCAGTGCTGAAACCATCCGGCGTCCGTATAGGTACAGCCGAAATCTATAACGTAATGGAAGGGCTGCCGGAAATCGTTGATAGCCTGGCGATAGGGCAGACCTGGCAGGGAGACCAGCGTGTCCTCCTTTTCGTCAAACTGGCAGAAGGACATAATCTCACGGAAGACCTGCAGACCAAGATCAAGAAGAACCTCCGTGAGAAAGCTTCGCCAAGACACATCCCGGCCAAAATCATTGCAGTACCGGATATTCCTTACACCGCGAACATGAAGAAGGTCGAAAGCGCTGTCACAAACATAATCCATGGCAGACCGGTCCTGAACAGGGATGCCCTGTACAATCCCCAATGCCTGGACTACTATGAGAAGCTTATTAGAGAAGGGGTACTCAAATCTTAATGTACTCTTATAGGAAGCGAGAGGAGCCGAAAAATTGAGCGCAACGGCACTCACTGGGGGCATCGCTTGGGCATACTTCGAAAAATGATTGAATTACCGGGTAATGATTCTTGAATGTAATAGGCAGACAGCATACCCTTGAGGGAGATGAGCCATGAATTTTGATCTGAGCGAGGAACAGAATCTAACCCGCCAGGCGATTCGGTCTTTCGCGGAAAAACAGATTGCTCCGATCGCCCGAGGGCTAGACGAAAGGGAGGAGTTTTCCATCGACCTGACCCGCGAAATGGCGGACCTGGGGCTGCTGGGATGCTTTGTTCCAGAGAAATATGGCGGCTCCAACATGGGCTACATCTCGTATGCAATTGCGATCGAAGAGCTGGCCAGGGTTGATGCTTCTCAGGCCGCTACTATCGCTGCCGGAAACTCTCTGGGACTCGGCCCTATCTATTACTTCGGCAATGAAAAGCAGAGACAAGAATGGCTTCCCAGGCTCTGTTCGGGAGAGTACCTGGCTGCGTTCGGCCTGACGGAGCCCGATGCCGGCTCCGACGCTGGGAGCTCTAAAACCACCGCCACACTTCAAGGCGGCCGCTGGACTATCAACGGCCATAAGATTTTCATCACCAACTCCGCTTGCTCCTTAACCGGCGTCATTATTGTCCAGGCTGTCACCGGTAAACGCGAGGATGGCAAACCGGAGCTCAGTTGCCTTATTGTTCCCAGCGGCACCCCCGGGTTCACAGCTAAGGAAATGAAACACAAGATGATGTGGCGAGCCTCAAACACGGGCGAGCTCTTTTTCGATGATTGTGTTGTGCCCAGGGCAAATCTTCTGGGCAAGAGGGGCGACGGCTTCCACCAGATGCTTGCCACTCTGGACGGCGGACGCTTGAGCATCGCCGCCATGGGACTGGGTGGGTCTCAGGCAGCTTTCGAGCTGGCTTCACAGTATGCCAATTCGCGCATGCAGTTTGGACGGCCCATCGCTTCATTTCAAGTCAATGCCTTCAAGCTAGCCGACATGGCATTGGAGATCGAACTGGCCAGAAATCTGCTCTACAAGGTCTGCTGGTTGCGGGAAAACGCGCGTCCCATTACTAAAGAGGCGGCCATGGCAAAATTGTTCTGTTCAGAAGTTATGCGCCGCTGTGTCCATCACGCAGTGCAGCTTCACGGAGGATACGGGCTTATGAAGGATTATGAAGTGGAGAGGCTGTATCGGGATCAGAGGATTCTCGAGATCGGCGAGGGAACGTCAGAAATACTACGCATCGTGATTGCTCGTAACATCGGCGTGGTGGGAAGGGCAATCTAGAAATAAGGGCACCATGAAAAAAGAAAAAACAAAACGCAAGACTTCTACCAGATCCAGTCCGGCCAAGAGCAGCGCAGCGAGGCACGATGATCTTCTCACTGACCAGGCTAGCCTCACCGGTATGGAAGCAATAGAGGGGGGAAAGGAATCCCTTGGCGACCGGATTCGCAGGGTGCGAGAGCTACGGGGCCTTACCATCCAGGACCTCACCAGTCGAACAGGGATAAGCATAGATACCCTGGGACGCATAGAAGCGAGCAAGGTAATCCCCGCACTGGGGCAGTTGGTCAGGCTCGGCAAAGCGCTGGATATGAAGATGGGCTACTTCATATCTCCGGGAATTGACAAGCCCATGACCGTGGTACACAAGCATGAACGACGGCCAGTCTCTCGTTACGGAGAGGCCAAAAGCATGTTGTACGGCTATTCTTACGAATCCCTGGCCCCGGACAAGGCTGACCGACTGATGGAGCCCTTCATTGTGACACTCGTGCCCACAGACATAGAAGAGTTCTCCACCCACACTGGGCAGGAGTTTCTTTACGTCCTGGAGGGCGAAGCGAAAGTGCAGGTCGGGGAACACGCTGACCTTCTCAAGCCTGGCGATGCTGCCTATTACGACTCCAGTCAACCTCACTTTGTTAGATGCGCGGGCACCACTCCAGCCAAGGTACTGGCCGTCCTCTATACGGGATCAGCATAGTTCGCAAGGCGGGCGAGACCTGCTACGAGACTGTTGACAGGACCTCCCAGGCAGAGACCTCTAAGCAGAGACTGTGGCAAAGGCTATTCAGGCCTTGGCAGTGAATAGCTGAAGTTACCCCGATCATTGGTGCGGACTGAGAAAGGCTAATCTATAGCCATTATGCTATAGGTTCGGATCAGAAGCCAGGTCCACACTGAACGGGGAAAGAGAATAGGATTTCCGGTGGCTCTACCTCGGAGAATTACACGTGGACAGCCTTTGATGGTCTTTCTTTGGCCTCTCAGGTGCATTCTACCAGTAATTCCAGGGACACCGCGCCTCTAAAATTAAACCTGCCACGAATTAGGTATTACGTCCCCACAATACCACCGCAATTCAGTATTGAGCAAAGTAGCGTCTCCGGACTTCCTGACTTCTAGTCATGCTATTTCAGGTTCGAATCTTCGACGACCCATTCTCAGTTCTCTAGCTCAACTCAGCTACCCAAGACCCTAATCAAACTGATCAGCCCTATTTCAAGGATGTTGACTAAGGTGCTACAATATTCCTGATGAGTGGTTATACGCTAAGAGAGGCTGCTCAGGCTTTAGGGGTCTCAATAGTCACCATCCGCCGGTATATCAAGTCCGGCAAGCTCAAGGCCAAGCTAGTCCCTACCAAATTCGGGGAGTCTTATGTCATCGAGGACCTACCCCTGCCCACCAAACCCTCATCGGATGATACCCAGCCAATCCCACCCCTTATCAATAGAATAGAGCAGCTATCCCAGGAAGTCGGCTATTGGAAAGCTAAAGCAGAATTGCTTGAGCAACGACTATTGCTCCTGGAAGCCCCTAAGCAGACCCCTAAACAAAGATGGTGGCAAAGGCTATTCAGGCCTAGGCACTGAATAGACAAGGCTGCCTCAATCACCAGCTAGATCATCAGAATTTGCTAACAAGCTTTTGGCCACCATAGATAACAGGATTGTATGGCTGTGCTACCGCGAACCCTCTGGCCAGGGCTTTTCGCCGAGAGCAATGCGACAAAGGTCGGTGATGAATATGTTGGGTAGATTGAACTGCAGGCCGGGTCGCGTAAGCACTCTTTGACATAGGGGGCAGGAAGTTATGATGGCATCGGCACCACAGGCAATGGCATCCTCGAAGTTTTTCTTCTGGATGTCAACGGCAAGCTCTCTGTTGACGTAGATCAGGGGAGCGGTGCAGCAGACGGCGTTCAACCGCTCGTATTTTCTGGTTGGCCGTTCCACGCCGACAAGCTCGAATATTTCATCCAGAAAGTCATCATACTCAGGGATCAACCTAGTGGCACAGTTGGCGTGGTAGGCAACCTTCTTGCCCAGTTTGGTGACGTTCTTTTTGTGAGACCTCAGATAGTCGCGCAGCTATTCGAACAGGTGCATATACTTGAAAGGGACTTGGAAACCGTACTCCTTGGCCTTGACATGCGCGAGGACAAAGCCTTCGCTGTGAATGTACACGATGTCTTTGCCCAGCCTAGCCGGATTATCAAGGACCCGCTGACCGTACCTTTCGACCAGACTCTCCCCACCCATATGTACATAGCCTACAAGAGAGGCATACTGACCACCCCTCACTATGGTCATACCTTTGAATAGCTGGCTGTCAAATGTGCCCTCGGGGAAGTAGTCAAACCGGAACGCATCGAATGACAGAGCAGGCTTGTCAGGAGTACTTTGTTTCGACTGCTCGGGGTCTCCTCTCCTCTCGAATGCCCGTACTACTTCCTCGCACAGCGGTTTGCCGACTACTACGATGGGACAGGTGCCTATTTTCTCCTGCATCCTGAAGATAAGGTTAGCAGGGTCGGCTCCGGTAGGACAGTAACTACTACAGGCGATGCAGGTAGTACACTTGCTCAATATTTCGGCGTCCTTACCTTCCATGAGCAACTTAATCTCAGCAATCGCCTTATCCCTATCATAATTGACATACCTGCAGTTCACCAGACAGTCGCCGCACAGGTTACACTTTGAAGCGTCCCGCATTTTTGCCCTCCTTTGCAGTAATAGCTAGCTTTTATGAAATATTGACGCACATTATATCATCGTCCGCATTGGCAAACGTAAGGAAAAGAGCACTGAATTTCCGATAGAAAGGGCATAATGTTAAAATTAGGTATATGCCAGCGAATCTGCCGCCACAGTATTTCGAGGCTGAGAAGAAATATAGATCAGCCAGGGAGCCAGAGGACAAGATTGCGGCTCTGGAAGAAATGCTTGCCATTATGCCCCACCATAAAGGCACAGATAGGCTTCATGCCGTACTAAGACAGAAGATTGCCAAGTTATCACAGGAGGCAGAGAAAAAGCTAGCCACAGCCCGGAGAGCAGGCTTCTACATCACTCGGGAGGGCGCCGGACAGGTAATGTTGGTAGGGCCAGCCAATACCGGAAAATCACAGCTACTGGCGGCGGTCACCGATGCCATCCCTGAGATAGCCGAGTATCCCCTCACGACTAAGACTCCTATGCCTGGTATGATGAAGTTCGAAGATGTCCAGATACAACTGGTGGATACGCCCCCCGTCGGTTACAAAGAAGTGAGAGTACTGCTGTCAAATGTCCTGAGAAGCGCTGACCTCATTGCCATTGTAATAGATTTGTCTCTGGAGTCCGTAAGCCAGGTAGAGGCAGCACTTCAAGGGCTAAGAGAAGCCAGAATAGAACCTTTAACGGATGATGAGAAACAAGTAACTCCGGGAAGCTATCCCCGGAAGATGTTGATTGTAGGAAACAAGAATGACCTGGCAGGTTCGAACAAGAACTGGGAGTGGTTGCGTTCACAATATGCCAGGCTGTTTCCCGTGGTTTCCATTTCAGCCAGGGAAGGCCGCGGTCTGGAGGAGTTCAAAAAAGCAATCTATCAAGTCCTGAACATAATCCGGGTCTATACCAAGACCCCCGGCAGCAAAGCTGACTTGACTGACCCCATGGTACTGGAGAAAGGCACTACACTGGAAGAAGCTGCCGAAGCCCTTCATAAGGACTTCTACCAGAATTTGAAGTATGCTGTCGTCTGGGGCTCAGGAAAGTATGACGGGCAGAGGGCTAGCAAGGGACACGTCCTGCAAGAGGGCGACATAGTCGAGTTCCATATCTAGACGAACGCCAAGAAGTAGCAAGAACCCCTGAACAAGGTGAAGAAACTGCTGTCTTCTATATGGTCTGGTCTGGATTTACGCCAGGACCTTTTTGGGGACGCTCCTGAGGACAGTCTCTGCTTCCTTGATAATCTGCTGCACTAAGTCGTTGACTCTCGGCATGTCTTTGATTCGCTGAGCCGCCTCCCCACCAGCAATCATTGCCTTTTCTTTATTCCCTTCATAGACGGCTTTGATGGACTCGATCTCAAAACCAGTCAACATATCAGCCGTGGAGTAATCCTCCGGGATTCCCAGAAAAACACCCGGCGATTTCTGAAGGGTGTTGCCGGCATGTTCAACGCTGCGCGGTGTCTTCATCCATCTGGCTGGGCCGACAAAGCCGCGGGCCACAAGCGTACCTCTATCTTCACAAGCTACAACGCCCTCCTTCCATATCCGAGGGAAATCGCTCTCCTGCGTTGCCAGAAAGCGCGTCCCTATCTGAACTCCGTCTGCCCCTAGAATCAGCGCTGCTGCTAGCGTCCGGCCATCGCAAAAGCCGCCGGCGCCAGCGACCAGAGTATTGTCGTCTGAGACTGCATCTACAACAGCCGGGAGCAGAACCATTGAGTGAACGGGTTCCCAGGAGACGTGGAAACCTCCTTCATGACCGGAAGCTACTATCACGTCCACGCCCGCTTTCTTGCAGCGCAAGGCAGCCCTTACCGAGGGTACGACGTGAATCCAGGTGAATCCCGCGCCTTTTATTTTTTCTGCCCAGCCCACAGGGTCGCCGGCGGACGTAAGAATCACTTTGAAGTGGTCTTTCATATCGTGATCCTCCTGACAGACCCTGATAGCCGTGTCAATCAGTACTCGCGAATACTGGATAACTTCTGCCGAGACCATCACATTGATGCCGAAAACGCCGCCCTTGTCTTTGACCAGCCTGTTTGTGCGCCTCAGTACTTTTTCCATGGCCGTGGCCATATCATCCTCAACTTTGGCCTCCCCGGTTTCGACAAAGGCTCTGTAGATCCAGGGTTGCCTTTCCTTTTCAAAAAGGCCGCTGGTGGAAAGCAAACCGAGGACGCCCGCGTTGGCTGTAGCGACACAAAGGTTGTTGTTGCTGAAGGGACCCATCCCTGCCTGTATGATGGGGTATTTGATTCCCAGCCGGGCACACAATCTTGATTTCATCATGGCTTCACCTCTTTCTCTTTGATCACGATATCATAGATATGGCACTGCTGCGGGCCAGAATGATGATGGCGTCATCAAGCTAGGGGAAGGACTCGACCGGATAGATTATCTCTCCTGATGCTTTCCCGCGTTCCGTATTATAGCGTAGAATTCTTGATTTAAGAAGATTAACTGCTCTTTCTCCCCGTCTCCTAAACCTAGGCCCGATAACTACATGAACATTCGCCTCCATGAGACCCAAGCCAATCTGAGTAACGGCTAGCCTGAACACAGGCAGCGGATTTAAGACGGGCTATTGACTTCGTGATACTTCGTCTCTAGAATTGTAATGAAGGCTGTGGCCTCAAATTTGACAAGGAAGGTGGAGGATTATCATGAAAGTGAGTGGTTTAGCGATGGGGATAGTGGCAATTGTTGTCGGAATATTGGTTCTAGGTTTCCCCGACCTGCTGCGATGGATCCTGGGGATCGGTCTCATCGTGGTTGGTCTGCTGGCCATCCTCAGAAAGTAACATTGCTCCTTTATGCACTACTGAACTTAACCCCTTTTTTTCCCATGCTTGCAATTTTTTGAGTGCCTCATTATACTTAAACCAGTGGTTATCAGTGTAGGTTACCGCGTCTCTGTGAGAGCTCTTCCGGGCCCATTCGCGAACGTTGGATGACCGAGACTCGAACCAAGTATTAAGAGAAAGGAGGTCATCCAATGGGATTTGCGGACAAAACGCTACAATGTGCTGACTGTGGCGCCAAATTCACCTTTACCGCTCAGGAACAAGAGTTCTATGCTGGTAGGGGATATACTAATGAGCCCAAGCGTTGCCCTGCTTGCCGTGAGGCAAAGAGAAGCCAGTTCAACGACTCCAGAGGCCCCAGAGCTACCCGCCAGATGCATGCCGCGGTATGTGTTGAGTGTGGCAAAGAATGCGAAGTGCCCTTCGAGCCTCGAGAAGGCCGGCCAGTGTATTGTAGTGAATGCTACGGCAAGAATAGGCCGAGCAATCGTACGTAATTTACTGTAGCTTGATTCAAAGGGGGCTGGAACCAAAGCCAGCCCCCGAAGGTTTAGAAACAGAAGAACTCAGTGTGTTCTGGAAGTCTGCCTGCACACAGGGTAAGGAAATAAAATCTGAAAGGGGGGTCAATAGTGTGAACATATATGTGGGCAATCTATCTCGCGAGGTTACCGAGGACGAGTTGCGCAAGGCATTTGAAGCTTTTGGCCAAGTCACAACGGTAAGCATCATCAAGGACAGGTACAGCGGCGAATCTCGGGGCTTTGGGTTCGTCGAGATGTCAACGAAGACCGAGGCCCAGGCTGCCATCAACGGCCTTAATGGGACATCGTTGAAAGAGCGGACCCTCAGTGCTAGTGAAGCACGCCCTCGCACCGAAGGCGGCGGCAGAGGTGGTGGGGGTGGTGGGGCAGGTGGGTATGGCAGAGGTGGTGGGGCAGGTGGGTATGGTAGAGGAGGAGGAGGTGGAGGAGGAGGTAGAGGTGGTGGGCGCAGATACTAAGATACCAGTATCTTACGAATTGAGACCTTGATAATAGTGACTTGAAGTTCCCGGCTGAGGCAGGGGCGTTTGTCCTTCCCTGGCATCTCAGAAGTGGGTTTTTGTGTCATGTTATCAAGGTCGTCCGTTTCTTGATACTGCTCGGTAACTTGGTTTTTTGAACTTTTCTGCGTGCGCCAGCCCCGCCAAGATATCTCTATTAGCGCTAAGGGCATTCACCACCTTTTCCTCGGGAAATACCTCCCTGAATGGGTAGAGAACATTCTCATCTTAGCTTCGAATGGTAAAATTGGCCGGCAGGATATTGGTTTGAGAAAGCAATAGATAAACTGCGGCAACGTGCAGAACAGGAGGCACATCTTGGACTGGAAAGAGCTGCTAGGATTCATCGGTGGAGCTTTGACCACGGTGGGATTTGTCCCACAAGTATGGCGTCTGTTCAAGCTCAGGAGCGCGCACGAGATAAGCCTGCCATTCACAATCTTCTTCATTTTGGGCATCGCTTTTTGGCTGTCCTACGGGATATTATTGGATCAACCACCAATAGTTATATGGAATGCCGTGACACTTGTTTTAGGATGTGCCATGTTATATGCGAAGCTAAGGTACGGCAGATAGTTCCAGTAGGTATTCGATTTCTAGCGATGCCCAGAAGCTAATCCGTATGACGCAGTTATTTGTGATTAACCCACCGCCATACGCTAGTCGGAGACGCAGTTGTTGAGAATTCTCGTCCTTGACGCGATGGGAGTGATATACTCCATCGGAAATGACGATAGAGACTTGCTTTGTCCGTTTATAGAGGAGAAAGGGGGGACCAAGGACGTGTCCGAGATTGAAAGGCTCTATCATTCAACCAGTCTTGGAAATATGTCATCTGCCGAGTTCTGGGAAGCGGTTGGACTCAAGCCTGGACTCGAAGATGAATACCTGCAACGGTACGAACTAACTGACGGACTCACCGATTTCCTGGAAGCCGTCAATTCACAGGGTTATGAAGTGTGGTGCTTATCAAATGATATATCGGAGTGGTCGAAAAAACTGCGAGCTCGCTTCGGATTGGACAGGTATATTCGCGGCTTCGTCATAAGTGGCGACGCTGGTGCCAGGAAACCAGAGCAGGCTATTTTTGACCATCTCATCAGTCAATTAACAGTAAGCCCTCATGACGCCGTATTTGTGGACGACCAGCTAAGAAACCTTGATGCAGCGGCGGCATTGGGATTCAATACGATTCTCTTCGCACCAGCCGGTCAGGATTTGACTAATAGTAAGAAGCACGTCGTGGCAACAAATTTTGCTGATGTCCTGCGCTGGCTGCATAGTAGGTAAAGTGACTCCCGCACTAATACGGGCATTGTCTATCCCCGCGATTGCTTCCTCTTTATGCTCCACCCTGCTCAGCGCTTCCCTCCTTGGCAAAGAGGTCTGCACCGACCGATTTTCCCAGTCTTATCTCGTCATGTAGTAGACGACTGAGGGACACTTCCAATCAATGACATATCTTTTTGCGTCCGACCGCGGCGAGGGGAGCCATCGCTATCCAGAGCGTAATGTTTATCAGCATGGCTGTGACGTAGTCAATATCCACATTGATGGCAAGCCTCGTAGCGATGGCATCCCAGAGAAGCATGAGGAAGAGCGAACTCAAGAAGAAACCCGGTATTGCTGCCAATATTCTGAAGTAACCCATTTCAATCCTCCTTTGTTCTATTCTTGTAGCACAGACTCGATTTCGTGATAAGCCTGGGAAAGAATCTGGCGAATTTGGTCTGCTTTGTCGGCATCCATGTTGCGGAAACTGTTGCCAAGCAAATCCTCGAGCGCATGACACTCCTTCATTACGATGACTATCCTGCCGATATTCTTAAAACCCCACTTGTGTCTCATGTGCCTTCTCACGTCGTCGGCGATATCACTCTGATTCTCCAGAAACTTGAGACCTTCTTCGGTAATCGAGTAAACATTTTTGCCTTCTTGCTCCGTGGATCTGGCGTATCCCATTTCCTCGAGCATCTGGAGAGTGGGGTAGATAACACCGGGGCTCGGCTTATAGAAACCGTAAGACTGTTCCTCAAGCTCCCGGATTATGTCGTAACCGTGCCTCGGCTTATCTTTGAGAAGGTCCAATATTATATATTTAAGGTCACCTCTCTGGAATGAGCGCCCTCTCCGTCCACTTCTAAAGAATCCCTCTTCGTTACATATGCAGTCTCTAAACATTTAAACCTCCTTTTTGCTAGATTAATTAATGCGACATAAATAATATCTAGATATATCTAGATATTATTATACACCAAGTCCCTGTTTTGTCAAGAGGTATGTATGAACGAGGAAGGGATCCACCTTAGGGCACAAGGTAACTTAATTACCAGCAAATGAAGCTGAGAAATAATCAAAGGGCACTGAGCTAACCGCCCATGGCACACCTGGCGTTATTACATACAATTGCCTCATTTAGGACTTCGGCAATCCTATCCATCTTGGAGTTCTATCCAAATAGTCTTGATAGACGCTACCGTATGCTTCGAGGCACAAGCGTTCTTCGAAGATTCCATTCATAAGGTGTGTGATAACGAATAGGACCGAAAGTAACAAAAAAAGCCAAGAAGCAGAAGCAATGCCTGCGCCTACAAGAGCAGGAATGGAAGCTATATACATAGGATGTCTTGAATAGCGATATAAGCCCCTGGTGACAGGTCTATCAACCGGTGTATCAGCAATGTTCACACTCACGATGATGTACATCGCTATCCCCAACAAGCTGATGGGAAGACCTATGTAAAACCATAGCATCCCTAATCTTAGTGGCAGAAAGATAGAGCAAAGAAAGGCGAGTACCAGGACTATCTTCGATACCACAAAGACTCTCTTTTCTCTCCTGCTAAGGTTGGCTGTAGATTCCGTCTTCTTAAATAGCCCCTTTTTGATAGAGCTCATTACCGCTGGAATTAGAAAGAGGGGCAGCATTAATAACCAGACATTCCAGACACCTATTTCAAAGACTGGTATAGCTGACATGATTCACCTCCCTTTCAGAATATTCCTCGGTCAACATATACGTCGTAAACTGAGTGTAGTCCTCGGTGATTCCTATTGTCAATAAGTATTTGTTTGTCGGCTCAGAGGAATACCACCTTACAGGACAAGGTAATTCAAATGCCGAACCTTGAACCTGAAAAATGATTGGAGAGTACCGAGAAACGCACCACATGTATCTAAAGAATGGTAATATCATTACCTATGGTGGGCGGTAGAGGACTTGAACCTTTGACCTCCTGTGTGTAAGACAGGCTATCTCAGATATTTGACGAAAGAAAAAGGGTGGCGGCTATTGCCCCGTGGCCGCTTTGACCCGGCTGCTTCATTCCAGGACTCCGAAGCCGTAAGAACTCTGTTCAGCCAAGAGGAAATTCCTGTAGAATAGAGGGATAGATCCAAGGTAGGTCAGGCATGACTGACAAAGGATTCGCCGCTGCCATCAACTGCATGGATGGAAGGGTGCAGATACCCGTAATTGAATTTTTGAGAATGCAATACGGTGTGGACTATGTAGATATGATTACTGAGCCTGGACCAGAGCGATTGCTGGCAGAAGGCAAAGACCAAAGAAGCATTGAATCAATACGAAAGCGTCTCGAAGTATCAGTGACCCGCCACAACTCAAACCTTGTTGCTATTGTGGGTCACCAGGACTGTGCTGGTAATCCGGCAGACAAAGAAACTCAATTAAAACAGATATCTAGTGCCATTAGGGCTGTAGAGTCGTGGAATTTCAAGGTTCAGATAATCGGATTATGGGTTGACCAGAGAAAGGTCAAATATAGTGTGAATTCTGGAGGACTTCAAACTAGTCTTAGGGGCTCATATCACCTGAAGTGGGCAGTAGAGGATTTGAACCTCTGACCTCCTGTGTGTAAGACAGGCGCTCTCACCGCTGAGCTAACCGCCCATGGCACGCCTGGCGGGATTTGAACCCGCGACCCCAGCCTCCGCAGGGCTGTGCTCTATCCAGCTGAGCTACAG
>JALHUO010000133.1 GCA_022866545.1 Dehalococcoidia bacterium
AGCCTGCCTTTTGTGTTCTCTGTTAATGCGCAGTCAAATCCCAGACGTAGGAAGTAATGCGGGAATGTCCGGGGCAAGCGTTCCCTTTCCACCAGTGAAGAAAATTTCGGGTCACGCAAGATGGTAGGCAAGTTCTGCCAGATTTGGACCAGGTCGGATAGTGGCGCATGTTTCACAGGAATCCTTTGCGCTTCGCCCGGGGCGCCAAAGCGTAAGGAATCGCGGAGAGCATCGAGAAAGCCACGCTCATCCATGGAGCGCAGATGCTCTTCCTTCTCTGCACGAACTTCTTCAATGGGAGCGGTTTCCTGCAGCCTAAGGCGCTCGAAATATGCTTTGCGGGGGAAGACAATATCGTTGATGCCAAACAGTTGCGATTGTTGAGCCCCGGCCATCTTGCTGAGGAGTTGCTGGCAAGTTTTGCTGTCGACGTAGATTTCCCCGGCTAAATCAGCTATTTCACGCGATGCTGGCACCGAAGTGGTCGCACAGTCGCACACTTGCGAATAATCGCACTGCCTGTTGAACCAGGGGCAAACGGGGAGATTGCTGGGGTCGTTGGCAATGAGTGCCTGCACCAGGAGGTCTCGTCTCCGCCGCATTTCCTCTCGAATTGCTTCCAGGTTGGGGAAGGTGACATGATAGGCAACCAGAGGAGGGGTCGATGGTGATTTCTGCACCGGGCGCTGGTAAATGATGATCTCTCCCTCGTGGGCGTTGACCATAGCACAGTACATGCCCAGTTGTTCGACATAAGTCGGCCTGTACTGCAATGAATCTTTCCCATCCAGAGGCGTGGAGGTGGTTTTAACCTCAACAGGGATCTTTTCGTAGATATCAATTTTGCCCACGATGCCCTCGGCTTCTACGAATTGCTCCAGGTATTCTTCGCTGGATACGGCTGAGCCGAAGGTCTTGTGAAAGCCGGTTCCGGCCCACATAAGCTGCTGTTTCTCCAGAGAGGGAGTGATTTCCGGATACTTCCTCCTGAAGTAAGCCTGTTTGAGGTTAAGCAGATCGGTTACGGAGATGCGATAGGGGGGTTGACGCGTCTTCAAGCTTTGCATTAGGGCGTCTTTGACCGAGCGGTTTGCCTCAATGCGGGAAACATAAGATGCAATGTCAAAGTCAGCCATTTTATTATTGACCCTATATTAGTTTAGTACGCAGTAGTAGGTCAATCGATCAAGGCTACTTAGCCCGCGGCTCACCATTCTGCCTTTCACCCGTCATTCCGCCATTCAGTCTCTGTCATTCTGAGCGTAGCGAAGAATCTTGGGCCGCTCAGGGTAAACTCCGCGAAGAATCTCATCTCGCTCAGGATAGACTCAACGAAGAGTCTAGAGACACTTCGCTATCGCTCAGGGTGACAACCGAGTGTTCCTCCCTTCACCTCCACGCCCTGAGTCGCTTGAAAGCTTCGAGCTTGTCTTTGTCTCCAATTTTGGCCTTTTCCAGCGCCTGAGCCAGCTGGCACATCCGCCCGAACAGCCACGGCGGCACCTTGCCGTAATGCAAAGGCAGATTGGCAATCCCCGTCCTCTGTCCCGAGCTAGCCATCTCCCGCTCCAAGTATATTATACAGCAGGACATGCTGCTTCACTGGTCGGTCGACACGGTACGGCGTCGACACTGGAAACCAAACCTAAATCTCATATATACTGGAGGCTGTCAATGAAAGCGGTAGAAGTTAGAGAGCTGGTCAAGGACTACGGGAACTTCAGGGCACTAAAGGGAGTCTCTTTTGAAGTAAACGAAGGGGAGATATTTGGTCTGATAGGTCCTAATGGTGCGGGAAAGACAACCGCATTGAGAACTATTGCCACGCTGCTTCAAATAACCTCGGGCTCGATAACAGTCTTTGGC
>JALHUO010000134.1 GCA_022866545.1 Dehalococcoidia bacterium
CTGCCCCCGACGTTTATACTACCCCACAGATTATGGCTTGGATGATGGATGAGTACTCAGCCATTGCGGCGAAGCCACAATTCGGCGTTGTCACGGGTAAGCCGCTAGCGATTGGTGGTTCTCCCGGACGGGGTGATGCTACAGCTCGCGGTGGTATGTTTACTATCCGTGAAGCTGCCAAGACATTGGGCATTGATTTGGCCAAAGCCACCGTCGCCGTGCAGGGTTATGGAAATGCCGGATATCATGCGGCTCGGTTATGTAGCGAGCTTTTTGGGTCTAAGATAGTAGGCGTAGGTGACAGCAAAGGCGGGGTATGCTGCGAAACCGGGGTTGACCCAGACGCGGCCTATGCGTGTAAGGCCCAAACTGCCTCGGTGTGCAATTTGCCAGGCACGGAACATATCTCCAAGGAGGAGCTCCTGGAACTGGACGTGGATATACTTATCCCGGCGGCTATAGAAAACGTGATAACCGGCAAGAATGCTCGAAATATCAAAGCCAGGATTGTCGCCGAGTTAGCCAATGGTCCGACTACGCCGGAAGCCGATGACATTCTATATAGAAAGGGCGTTCATGTGATACCCGACTTCCTGTGCAACGCCGGCGGTGTTACAGTCTCCTATTTTGAGATGGTTCAGGACTTCTGCTTGTACTTCTGGGATGAAGCCGAGGTTCGCGAACGGCTGGACAAGAAGATGACTGCAGCCTATCATTCCGTGTTGAATACCAGCCGAGAATACAAGATAAACATGCGTCAGGCAGCGTACGTAATAGCTGTCGCACGTGTAGTAGAAGCGATGAAGCTGCGGGGCTGGGTTTAGCACCTTGAACTAGACAAGCTGACTCAGATGGAACATGATTATGAAAGAGCGGGGCAGTTTTAAGTGTTTGCGGTACACGTAGAGAATCTAGTCAAGACATATGATAGCCAGCGCGTGCTTGATGGAGTCAACCTTGATGTGACCGAGGGCGAGTTCTATGCCCTGATGGGGCCAAATGGTTCGGGCAAGACTACACTGGCTTCGATAATTGCTGCGGTAAAAACACAAGATAGTGGTATTGTTGAAGTGTATGGGAAAAAGCCGGCACAGGCCAAGGAATTCATAGGCTATGTACCGCAGGAGAATTTTTCCTCACCCAAACTTTCAGGAAGAGAAAACATCGTTTATTTCGCTAATCTCTTGGGATACTCGCGGGGTCAGGCAAATCAACTGGTGGTTGAAATGCTTCAAAGCGTCGGACTCTCTGAAGAAGCGGATAAGAGAGTGGCCAAGTACTCTGGTGGGATGAGGAAAAGGTTAGAAATTGCCACAGCAATTTTCCCCGGTATAAAGGTCCTCATACTGGATGAGCCGACGACGGGACTCGACCCTGCTGCCAGAAGGTCCTTTTTCAGTATGATTCAAGGGATCATGGATAAGAAAACCAGCATCATCCTGATTACTCATATCGGTAGTGACGCCGAGCTCGCCTCAAGAGTGGGCTTAATTGACAATGGTAGAGTGATAGCCGAAGGCACACCTGATGAGCTTAAAAGGAAACATGCTGTCGAGGATGTGATTACAGTGGAGACGGCTGTGAAGGCCGATAGCGTGCTCTCAGTTTTAAAGGGTTATAGCATCAATGGAAAGGTAGCGGAATCGGAGACTGGCTACAAAATCTACTCGCAAAACGGCGACAGAGTACTAGCCGATGTGGTAAGAAGTCTTGACCAAGCCGGATATAAGGTGATACGTATCGAAATGGCGCGGCCAACGCTCGAAGACGTCTTCTTCAGACTTACCGAAAGGAACTTACAGGAGGCAACCGGATAATTGAGGCAGATATCTGCAGCCTATAACAAGGCAGTCAAGGAGCTACTCAGGGAGAAGGCGGCACTGTTTTGGACCATAGCCTGGCCGATAATCTGGGTGATCATTGGCAGCTTCTCATTTACAGGCGGTGCCCCTCAAGAAGTGATTCCTTATATCAAGGGATCTATTGCTATTTCAATGATGGTTTTTGCACTGATGATAGCCGGCATGTCCAACCTTCCCGCCAGTATTGCCGGCGATAGGGCAAATGGGTTACTTTCCAAACTCATATCAATGCCCATAAAACCTTACAAGGATTTCATTGGGAGAATCTCTGCTGTTACTACCCTTTCTTTGCTGGCAGCAGCTCTGGTTATAGTAATTGGTATCGCACTTGGTGCACGTTTCACAGGAGCTGGAGTTGAGATTCTACAGGCGATTGGCTTCATCTTTCTGGTAATCTGTGCCTCTGCCGGAGTGGGACTTATTGCCGGCACATTGATTAAGAATCTTCAGGGCGCAATTATGACAGGTGTCGGCTTTGCAGTAGTAACATCTGCCATATCAGGTCTATACGCTCCCTACGAGGTTCTGCCGGTGCCGCTTCAGATATTTTCTCGAGTCTATCCCATTTCGTCCGCACAGGCATCAATTGTATACTTACTGTCCGGACCAGATATGGTCGCATATAATCCTTTAACTTCCGGTCAGATAACTCTCACTATAGCTCTTTCTTTCGCACTTCTTGTCGTCGGTACAGTCTTATACACAAGGCTCGGTTGGAAACTCGAGTGACTAATTCACGCCATCCCTCTTGCAGCAAGCTGGCACTAAGCAGGATTCTTGACTGAGATATTAGGCTCGCAGGATAATAGGGCATCTGCTCAGGTACTTCAGCATTCCCAGGAGCCAAGACGATAAATGCTTACCGAAATCAATGTAGCAATCATTGGCGCTGGAGTGATTGGCCTAGCTACGGCCTGTGAAGTCGCACAAGGGAAAAAAGAAGTCTTCGTCCTTGAGAAGAACCGCACTTTTGGGCTGGACACCAGTAGCAGAAATAGTGAAGTAATTCACGCCGGCATCTACTATCCTGAGGACTCTCTTAAGGCTAAGCTTTGCGTTGAAGGCAGAAACCTGCTTTACAGGCTCTGTGACGACCATAATATCGCCTACAAGAAGTCTGGCAAGATCATCGTGGCAGCAGATGAAAATGAGGTCAGCTGGCTCGGAGAGCTTTATGAGCAGGGAAGAAAAAATGGCATCGATGATTTGGTGCTCCTTTCCCGCACGAAAGTGAAGGAACTTGAGCCGAATATCGAAGCTAGAGCCGGATTATTATCCCCATCCAGCGGAATCTTCGATTCCCACAATCTGCTGAAGTTCCTTTACAGCCAGGGGAGGGCAAAGGGAGCTGAGTTTGTCTTTGGTACGGAGGTGATAGGAGTAGAAAGGATAGGGACAAGATACAAAGTCCAAATCAAGGACCGAGATGGTATTTCTGATGTTCTTGCCCATGTTATCTTGAACTGTGCTGGCCTAAACTCTGACAGGATAGCCCACCTTGCCGGCATAAACATAGCTAAAGCACATTACAGGCTTCATTACTGCAAAGGCGAATACTTCAGTCTGGACTCCAAATACAAGAATCTTATAAGCAGGCTCATCTACCCCGTCCCAGATCAAGCTGGACATGGAATTCATTGGAGACAGGCGCTCGATGGCAGGGTGCTACTTGGCCCCAGCGCCCATTATGTCGAAGCGATAGACTACTCGGTTGATGAGACTCATAAGCAGTATTTCTA
>JALHUO010000135.1 GCA_022866545.1 Dehalococcoidia bacterium
CCTGGCTTCAACTCGACCTGCCAAGAAATGTTGCAGTATCACCTCCGAGTGTTGATTTTTGACTCTGAACGGTGTACATTATGTCTGAGAAGGGAGGTGTCTGGAAATGCCTGATGTAGAGATTGGTATGGTAACGGATTTTTTTGCTAAGCCGGTAGTAGCTGGTATAGAGCTAAGCGGCACATTGAAAATGGGCGACAAAATCCATATCAAGGGCAGCACCACTGATATGGAATTAACAGTAGAATCCATGCAGATTGAGCGCGTTAACATCGGCGAGGGCAAGCCCGGTGACCTTGTGGGCATAAAAGTCCTTGACAGAGTAAGGCGAGGTGACAAGGTTTACAAAGTCACCTAAATAGCCTTAAGTAAGTTAGCCATCTCAATAGCACTCACCGCAGCAGTAAAGCCCCTATTACCTTCTTTGGCTCCTGCTCTCTGTATAGCCTGCTCCAGAGTATCGGCTGTTATTATGCCTTGTATCACCGGTAGGCCAGTATCCAGACTCACCCTGCTGATTCCTCGATTCACTTCGGAAGCAACATACTCAGCATGGGGGGTGCCACCGCGAATCACTGCGCCGAGGCATACTATCGCATCGTACTTATTACTCTGTGCTAGTTTCTTGCTTACAAGCGGGATCTCCAGACAACCCGGGGTCCAGGCAACATCGATGTCACCCTCAGCAACACCATGGCGCAACAAAGCGTCCTTTGCCCCCTCAAGCAGCCTTGTGGTTATTAACTCATTGAAACGGGAAACCACCACGACGAACTTCAGACCTTTTCCTATCAAGATACCTTCATACTGATGCTTAGCCATTTTTATCCTCCTATATGCGAATTCCGAATTCCGACATCCAAATTCCAAATCAACTTCATGTGCCTGGACGCCAGATTACCTTTCTTTGATGTTTGAGCTTGGCCTTCTTTCATTTCTCCAGATTCAGAATATGTCCCAATTTGTTTTGCTTGGTCTCTAGATAATGAATGTTATAAGGGGTAGCTGGGGCTATTAAGGGAACAGTCTCTACTATTTTGATTCCATAGCTTTCCAACCCGATCACTTTCTTGGGATTATTGGTAAGCAATCTGACATTATGTAAACCTAGGTCGGCCAGAATCTGCGCGCCCACCCCATAATCTCTCAAATCAGGAGCAAAACCCAAGGCTATGTTAGCCTCCACAGTATCCATTCCTTGATCCTGAAGAGCATAGGCACGAAGCTTGTTGTGAAACCCGATCCCCCTTCCTTCCTGTCTCATATAGAGAAAAACGCCCCGATCTTCCTTGGCTATGCTCTGCAAAGCCATTTCAATTTGAGCTCCACAGTCGCATCTCAAACTACCAAAGACGTCTCCAGTGAGGCATTCACTGTGAACACGTACCAGGGCCGGCTCATCATTTGATATATCACCTTTGACTAGAGCGATATGCTCAGCAGCATCAACAGCACTTTTGTAAGCCACGGCTGTAAATTCGCCATACTTAGTAGGCAGCTTAGCCTCGGTTACTCTTTGCACCAGTTTTTCATGGCGAAGACGGTAAGCAATCAAATCAACGATTGTTATTATCTTTAAGTCAAACTTAGAAGCCATAGCTTCAAGTTGAGGCAGACGGGCCATTGTGCCATCTTCATCCATGACCTCACATATTACGCCAGCAGGATAAAGTCCGGCTAGTCTAGCTAGATCAATGATGGCTTCGCTGTGCCCCGCCCGCACTAAGACCCCACCGTCCTTAGCCCGAATAGGGAATATATGCCCTGGTTGAGCTAGGTCACTCGGCTTGGTATTAGGATCAAGCACCGTTTTTATGGTTTGGGCCCGATCAAAGGCAGAGATGCCAGTAGTAACCTTATCCTTGGCCTCAATAGAAACTGTGAAGGCAGTGGAGTAGCGTGAGGTGTTATTGGTAACCATCAGCGGTATTCCTAATTCGTCGAGCCTTTGGCCAGTGATAGGAAAGCAAATCAGTCCTCGACCATGCTTAGCCATGAAGTTTATAGCCTCAGGGGTAACTTTCTCGGCAGCCATGGCCAGATCCCCTTCGTTTTCACGTGACTCATCATCAACGACAATGATGAACCTGCCTGCCTTAATATCTTCAATTGCCTCGGAAATGCTACTCAGCATCTATTCCCCCTACAAATCCATATTCCCTAAGGAACTCAAAGTTTAAACTTTGTCTTTTTCGCTCCTTAAGATTTTCCACATATTTAGCTATGA
>JALHUO010000136.1 GCA_022866545.1 Dehalococcoidia bacterium
ATCACTCTTCAGAAAACTCAGCACTTCCCGGTTGAATGCGTTTTTCATCTCGAAGGAAAAATAATGAGAACCACCATCAACTTTGACCAGCTTAGCGTTGGGTATTTTGTCGGCTATCACCTCGGAAGAAACGGACTTGATGATTCTATCTCCAGTTCCCACGATAACCAGGGTGGGGACCGTGATTGACGATAGTCTCTCCAGCGTATTGTGCTTCCGGCAAGCTTCGCTCTGTCCCGCAATTCCTACCCTGCCCGAAGCTCCCATGAACCTGGTCTGGACTCTGGCGAGGAGGCCAAACACGAATCTGTAAAGGGGCTTATTGAAAGCCAGGCCGACCATAGCACTGACTTTCTTCTCCGGAGTTAGCTGCAAGAATTTAGCCTGGTCCGGACTATCTCCGCTCGTTTCATCCTGGCAGCCATATGTACAGGCCAGTACCAGCTTCATGACTCTCTGCGGATAGTTTATAGCCAGCTCCTGGGCAATCATGCCACCCATGGAAACGCCCATAATATGGGCCTTTTCAATCCCTAAAAGGTCCATAAGTCTTACTGTATCGTCGGCCATCATTCTGGTGGAATAAGGGCCCGGCGGCTTGTCCGACTTGCCTGCTCCCCGATTATCAAAGGTAATTACCCGGTGATACTTCTTGAAGAAAGGTATCTGGGCCATCCAGCCGCTCCGGCCGGCGGTAAATCCCATTATCATCACCAGGGGTTCACCCTGTCCGTCCACCTGATAGTTAATGTTAATACCATTAAGCCTGGCTAACGGCATGATACAAGCCCCTCCTCCTTTATTCTGCTGCAAGTATATAACAATTGATTTGTCGAATGAAGACCCGGGTAACAAACAGTCAAAATGTGACATTCTGGCTCTTCCCTGACTGATGCCCTGGGATAGCGAAGGTCATACAGATACCCATATAGCAGCCTGCTCGTAACTGCCTGTGATATGATGAAGGAAGTCTGGACCCAGCTATTTAGAAAGCATGAACAAAGCAAGAGTTGTCATAATAAGATGCGACACATATGCGGATGATCAAGTACTGACAGCCGTCCAAAAAGGGCTTGACATGCTGGGTGGAATTTCTGTGTTCGCAAAACCCGGTGAAAGGATAGTTATGAAACCTAATATCCTGATCGGCACAGAGCCTGACAAGGGTGTAACTACACATCCGGCAGTATTCAGGGCTGTGGGAAAATTACTTAAAGATGTAGGAGTAAGCGTCTCATATGGTGACTCACCATGTTTCGGTAAATCCGAGCCGAATTTGAGAAAATCTGGTATCAAGGAAGTCGGTGACGAATTGGGGTTTATTGTAGCTGATTTTGATTCTGGCAGGTCGGTTAGTCATAAGGATGCCCTGTTGATGAAGAAGTTCGTTGTCGCCAATGGCGTCCTGGACAGCGACGGTCTGGTAAGTCTGCCCAAGCTTAAAACACACGGACTTGTTCGGTTTACCGGTGCAGTAAAGAACCAGTTTGGGTGCGTACCCGGTCTTCTGAAAAGCCAGTACCACGTTAAGTTGCCGGATCCTTATGATTTCGCCACGATGCTTGTTGATTTGAACACACTCATCAAACCCCGTCTCTATATTATGGATGGTATTGTGGCTATGGAAGGCAACGGGCCGAGAAGCGGTAAGTTGAAGCGGTTGAATGTCTTGCTGTTGTCCAGTGACCCCATAGCTTTAGATGCAACAGCTTGTAGAATTGCCTGCATTGAACCCGAAATTGTACCGACATCCAGACCTGGTGAGAAGGCAGGATTAGGAACTTACCATACTGAGAATATAGAGCTTATGGGTGAAGCCCTCGAGTCCTTTGTCGACACAAGTTTCGAAATAAATCGAACGCCCCCGATATCTGGTTCTGGTGGCCGATTCATGGTATTCCTCAAGAATAGAATAACCCAGAGGCCAGTTATTGACAAAGCAAAGTGCACTTGTTGCGGTACCTGCATCACAATGTGTTCCGTCCAGCCAAAGGCTGTTGATTGGCACAGAGGGGACATGTCCAGGCCGCCCAGATACGACTATAATCTCTGTATTCGCTGCTATTGCTGTCAGGAGACCTGCCCTGAGGGAGCCATCTATCTAAGTAGTCCACTGCTGGCAAGGATCTACTCCCGTATTTAACGTTACTATGATGAAGCTCAGCTTTCGCTCGATAGGCTGACGGCTCGTTGACCGCAAGGTAACAAAATAGCGGAATGTTACTCCCTGACTGTATAGTATGTCTTGCACGCCGCATACACGTTTATTGACATTTTATGTGAAATGGCTTATCCTCAATGGTAAATGAGACTGTAAAGGGAGGTGTAGACATGACCTGCGGAAAACCTTGCTGCGGTGCAAAGAAAACTGAGAAGAAGGCAGTTGCGAAGGAAGCTGCCAAGACAACCAAGAAGAAGTAGATAAATCCAATACCTAGATTTCGAAGTGCTTAGTCACAGCTTTCAGACGTGGCTTGTGTCTCAGCCCAATGGGATCAAGCCGCTCTTTTGGATGCGTAGTCTAAGGACTGTGCTAGGCTAACCTGTTTTACACCTGCCAAGAGAACCTCATTGAGAAGGCGTCCACGTATAGGGCATAGGTAGAATAGCCGACAAGAGCACATCATTGCACACTGGCCTGGATTGTTGCACATTTACTTGTATTGTGCATCATCGACGGGCAATTTGGAATAATGCCTGTCGGTCTTGACATCTTTGTAGAGCGTGGTTATGCTTGCCGGCACAGGCCGTGACCTGGATTATTGCTGCGTGCGGGTTGGAATAAAAAGCCGGGGAGTTATATTCTAATGAGAGGACTAAAGATAGCGGGACTGGTTATACTAAGTCTTATCCTCTTCATCGCCCTGATCGCATTTGGTCTGGCATTTTCGCTCAACAGGACCGTACTCAACCCCGATTTTGTTACCGGTGAAGGCGACAGGTTGGAGATAGCCCCGATTGCCAGCGAAGCAATGAGTCAGATGCTGCACGCGGCATTTTCGGAAGAAGCCCTTGACTCCCTGACAGAAACGATCACCACGCTGGAACCGCAGCTTAAGAACGAGCTTAATACCATAGTCTATTATGTTTATGAATATCTGCACGGCGAGCGGGAGGAACCCGAGTTGGCGAATTTACTGGGGCTCACTCTCCTCAGTTCGGATTTCATTAGCGCTGTCATAGACACGATGGATGGCCCGCAGCTGGCCACGATAATCTGGGAAGAATTTGGAGAGGAAATCGCGCAGGGATTTTCATTACCCGAAGACGCATTCCCTCATCTGGTCACCGGCCTTGGGGAATTGCTGACAGACCTGAAACCGTGGGTAAAAGAGCAAGTAGAATATGTCGCTGGTCCGATAGGAGATTATCTGGCGGGAGAAGTAGAGAGCTTCAGCGTTACCATCACCCTCCAACCCCTGATAGATGGCTTGAGGGGAGTGCTGCTGGGAGTCTTTTTAGATTTTCCCCCTGATGAACTGGAAGGACTGCCGCCTGAAGAGCTGGAGCAGGCATTCGATGTATTCTGGGCTGAATTCACCGGGGAAATACTGCCGACGACATTCCAGATTGACGAGACGGTGATTGGCAAAGACGCGCCCTTACAGATTGCTTCGTTTACATCAGAAGCGGAAACAGTCGTCCGCCAGATAAGAGAATATGTCGGCTATGTCCGGCTTGCATATATTCTCAGTATTGTCGTCAGCGTGCTGCTTATAGCGGGTATTGTGCTCATCTACCGCAATGTAAAGGGGTCAACGCGCACGCTGGGCATAGTGTTCCTGGCATCCGGACTTGTTGTGCTGGCTGTCGCACTGATCGGTAAGAATCTTGGCGCTGAGCAGATGTTGCGAGCAATGGTCGCTATGCCCCCACAACTGCAGAGCTGGGCGTCGCAGGTACTGGTCGATCTTCTGGCTCCACTTCAATGGCTCGGCATTGGATTTATCGCCGGTGGCATCGCGTTGCTGGTGGCCTCCTTTGTTTACAAGCCAAGCCGGACAACGGATTAGCTGAGTCCTGCATTCTCATAATGTCGAGGCCATGCACTCGCCTTACTAAGACTCTCTCGCCCCACTGCACTTTCTAGCGGAATGTGTGATGCACCGAATCGCGGTTGCACATTCCTGCCCGAAGTGCAATCTCCTTGAAGCCAAAGCCACTACCGTCCCGTGGATAATAGTTGAGACATGACTCTTCGTTGCCAGGAGATACCTCCTCTCCGATCAGAACGAGTGAGAGATTCAAGAGACACGGGCAGAGCTGGGCCACTGAGCGAGTGAACAATCTTCCCAAACTACGGACGTTGTGCTACAATAAGAATGGATGGCAGGCGGTCTGGCAGGGCAAGGACTGAGTTTCCCCCAACAAATTGGCACAACCACAAACTTCGGGCAACAACTTCAGGAGGTCTTCCTCAAAAAAGAGAAATGACAATGGCTAAAGGAAGAAGCATCAACGCGGATAGTTATGAGATACTGGCTGAAGGCTTGCTCAGCGATGAAGCCGAAGGTGAGGATGTCAGCCCCATAGTCCAGGAAGTTGAGGAGAAAGAAGAAGGGGAAGAATCACCAGCCGAGGAAACTGAAGAGAGCAAGCCTCCGGCATCACCAGGGGAATACGAGGTAATTGACGACTCAATTCGCATGTATCTTCAGGAAGTCGGCAGGGTGGCACTGCTTACAGCTCACGAAGAGAAGGTACTATGCCGGAAGATAGAGCTGGGTAGATACGTAGAAAAGATCGAGTATAACCACTTCAGGAAACACCAGAAATTCCCTTCACCCGTTGACATAGTTACTCACGTGATTTTCCAATTATCCAAGGCAGATCCCGTTGCTCGGATTATTGAGGAGCGTATTGGTATCGAACCCTCCAGCAATGTGGTAGAGACGATCAAGAATCCTGAATTTCGCTCCGCCATCGACGTTGTTATAGATCCATCGCTAATAGCTGCAATCGCTGAGGGGATAGATAAAGGGACCACTGCGGACGAGGAAGCCATAGTAAATCTTTCCATAAACAGTCAACTTTTGCCCCAGCAATTGCTGGAGCTCCTGGCTAGAGATAAAACTTCATGGCGAAAACTAAAGACTCTCCTGAGTAACAACAGGTTCCTGTCTAAACTTGATTCTCATAGCAGTGAGTGCAAAGCTTACTTTGAAAAGGTGAGGACCGAAGCAGAAGCATCAGAAAGGCACCTCACTGAAGCAAACCTGCGCCTGGTGGTCAGCATAGCTAAGAAGCATATCGCGCGTGGCATGCCCTTCCTTGATCTTATCCAGGAGGGGAATATTGGCCTCATCCGAGCTATAGAGAAGTTTCAGTATAGAAG
>JALHUO010000137.1 GCA_022866545.1 Dehalococcoidia bacterium
AAATTCTTGCAGCTAACTCCGGAGAAGAAAGTCAGTGCTATGGTCGGCCTGGCTTTCAATAAGCCCCTTTACAGATTCGTGTTTGGCCTCCTCGCCAGAGTCCAGACCAGGTTCATGGGAGCTTCGGGTAGGGTAGGGATTGCGGGACAAAGTGAAGCCTGCCGAAAACACAATACGCTGGAGAGACTACCACTAATCACGGCTCCCACCCTCGTTATCGTGGGAACTGGAGATAGAATCATCAAGTCCATTTCCTCCGAGGTGATAGCCGGCAAAATACCCAACGCTAAGCTGGTCAAAGTTGATGGTGGTTCTCATTATTTTTCCTTCGAGATGAAAAACGCATTCAACCGGGAAGTGCTGAGTTTTCTGAAGAGTGATGCTCCACCCCTCAATTGACTCGACACGTGGAGCACTACGGCCCTGTCTGACTTCTTAACGGACATGAAATCTTCCATCATGGTTCTTCTGGCCGAAGTGGGATTGCACAATAGTCACCATTGCGCAATCATCTTCTGAAGATTAGGTCTTTTCCGGTGGTATCCCGGGGATATAATATTTTATTTGCAGCAGGCCTGATTGGTAAGGTGTCCCCGGAATTGGGTGAGGGTTTGTTCACCCAAATAGCTCTTTGACCAGCTCTTCGCGCTCTATTTCAAGATAAGCAGCAATCTCATTCACGATACTGTCCAGAGTGCCGACTTTGAGAGGTTTGTGCTCAGGGATGGTAATGTGATTTTCAAAGCCTCTAGCGGTTGACGTTAGCCGCATATGACTGCCGGTCTGGCGAGTTATCTTGTAGCCATACTTGCCCAGGAGGCCAGCGAGCTCCTCACCCCCCACGTCCCTGGGGAGCTTCATACGGGGATTACCTCATCCTTCACCATGTGCAGGCGGATGACCCGGGGCATCTCTTTAGTCTCAAAATGGCACCGCGTGGCGTCCTGCACCCGCTTTTTCAGCTTGGCAAAGGAATCGGCTTCGGTACAGATGCTATGTCCGAGAGCTTTGGCAGTATAGCCGCCTTCCGGGGCTTCCTCTACCAGAAAGATTATCTCCTTTTCCATATTCCGCTCCCGGGCAGGGTTTAATCGCTTCACTCATACCCCACCCCTCATCAATAAGTGTAGCACAGTATTAAACAGAGTTTGAAGTGCTGCCTTGTGATTGGCTCTGATTGTATCCTGGGGACGTAATACGTGATTTGTGGCAGGCCTGATTGGTATGGTGTCCCTGGAATTCGTTAACGCAATGCGCTCCAGGATAATTTTGTTATTTCCGTCATGGGGAGTTGGGATAGGTTAATTCTTCTGCTTGCCCTTCATATTCTTGTCACCGATCTAAGGCTGTTTATTCAAGGTAACCGTACCAGACGGTAAAACACGTTCTTGGCGAGTTCTGCCGCGAAGATATAGGCTATCACAATAGCAATGATTACTAGAATGAAGGCGGCTGGCAATTTGCTGAACCCCAATACTTGATTCAATGGTGTGAAGGGCAAAATAAGCGTTACCACAACGACCAATAAAGTAGCCATGAGCAAATACTTACCTGGTCGACTTCTCAGCAAGGGTCTCCGGCTACGAATAACCAGCACGATCAAGCATGCTGAAATGACCGATTCCATGAACCACCCGGTCCGAAATTGTGTTTCAGAAGCATGTAAAAAGATTAGAAGAGCACCAAAGGTTAGGTAGTCAAAAATGGCGCTCAAGATACCAAATGTTAGCATAAACTTCTGGATGAACCGGATGTTCCACCGATGCGGCTGCATAACTGCCTCTGGATCGACATTATCAGAGGCGATGTTGACTTCCGGGAAATCAGTCATCAGATTGGTAAGCAGAACTTGTTTCGGCAACAACGGTAAGAAGGACAGAAAGATAGATGCTCCCGCCATGCTGAACATGTTGCCAAAATTGGCACTGGTGGCCATGAACACATATTTGAGCGTGTTGGCAAATGTCATTCTCCCTTCCCGAACACCCCGTTCAAGCACCCCCAGATCTTTCTCAAGCAGTACAATATCCGCCGCCTCTTTGGCTACGTCAGCGGCACTTTCTACTGAAATACCTACGTCAGCCGCATGAAGCGCCGGAGCATCATTTATGCCATCTCCAATATAACCAACCACATTGGCTGCTGATTTCTTGAGCGCTACAACGATTCTCTGTTTTTGATTTGGCTCTATCTCAGCAAAAAGGCTTACTTCGTTCGCTTGCCGGACCAAAGCTGCATCCGATATCTGAAGAAGGTCCGAGCCGGTCAAGATCCGTGTTGTCGATAATCCAACCTGTTCACCGATATGCGCTGTTACCAGACGGTTATCGCCGGAAATAACTTTTAAGGAAATACCCTGCTGTTTTAAT
>JALHUO010000138.1 GCA_022866545.1 Dehalococcoidia bacterium
CCTGTATCTCCGCCCTATGCTCTGGGAATCATCGTAATCGGTCATGAAGTTCGGGCATAGCTGCCTGAAGACTTCTTTGGCCAGGGGAGTTAGTTTCTCATTCCTGCTTAGGGGCAAAACAGCTACTTTGATAGGAGCCAGAGAATGGTGCAGATGCAGGACTGTTCTTTTTTCTCCTTCGACCTCTTCTTCATCATAGGCGTCAACCAGGAAAGCCAATACGGAGCGGTCGACGCCGGCCGAAGGCTCAATAACATAGGGAACGTACTTCTCGCCAGCCTCAGCATCACGGTAACTGAGTTCTTTGCCACTGCATTTGGCATGCTGGGTGAGGTCGAAATCGCCCCTGTTAGCGATACCCTCTAACTCCGACCACCCCATAGGGAAAAGATACTCGACGTCATAGCAGTCCTTGGCATAGTGAGCAAGCTCATCTTTGCCGTGCTGGCGCAAGCGAAGGTTTTCCTTCCTGATACCCAGTTTGACGTACCACTCAAACCTCTCCTTGACCCAGTAGTCAAGCCACTTCTCATCGGTCCCGGGCTTAACGAAGTACTCCACCTCCATGTGTTCAAATTCCCTGGTCCTGAAGATGAAGTTGCCGGGCGTAATTTCGTTGCGGAAAGACTTGCCTATCTGGGCGATGCCCAGAGGCAACTTTTTCCTGGAAGTGGTGACAACATTTTCAAAGTTAACAAATATGCCCTGGGCAGTCTCGGGGCGGAGATAGACAATGCTTGCTTCTTCCTCCACAGGACCCATAAGGGTCTTGAACATGAGATTGAACATGCGAGGCTCGGTTAGCTCGCCCCCACATTGGGGACACTTCTTGCCCTCTACTGCATCAGCACGCCACCTCAGGTGGCAGGACTTGCACTCTACCAGAGGATCTGTGAAGTTATCAATGTGGCCGCTAGCAGCCCAAACTCCCGGGTGCATCATGATCGATGTGTCGAGACCTACTACATCATCCCGATCCTGGACTATGGCCTTCCACCAGGTCTCTTTAACATTGCGCTTAAGCTCCACTCCCACAGGACCATAATCCCAACAGCTAGCTAAACCACCATATATCTCGCTGCTCGGGAAAATGAAACCCCGACGCTTGCAGAGAGAAACGATCTTATCCATATCAACTTTAACAGACATCTTCAGATCTCCTTTGAGTTTGTTAGCTTACCAGCTTTATTCGCAGGCGTCAAAGGGAGTAACAAGAAGCTGACAGCTCAGCCTGGCAAAGGAAAAAGAGTCTGGAGAAAAGCCAATGGCAGAACAACCTTCTATTTGTTTTTGGCTCTGGCAGTTTTTCGAGCTGCGAAGGTCAAGTTATCTCCCTCCAAGCTTATAGCTACAGTATCTCCCTCCTTGAACTCGCCCTGCAATATCTTGGTCGATATGGGATTTTCCACATACCTTTGAATGGCCCGGCGTAAGGGGCGCGCTCCATATACAGGGTCATAGCCTTTCTGAACTAACCAGGCTTTGGCTTCTTCGTTCACTTCAAGTTTAATATTACGCTCAGCTAACCTCCGTTCTACCCCGCGGATAAGGAGGCCAACGATGCTCTTCAAGTGCTCTTTGGTTAGAGGGTGGAATATGATGACATCATCTATCCTGTTGAGTAACTCGGGAAGTAAGCTTTCCTTCAAGGCGCTTTTCATATCGGTCTTCATTTTTTCTTCGTCGCCTCCCTCTTTACGGAGAAAACCGATTCCTCCGCGTTGGAATTCCTTGCTGCCCAAGTTACTGGTCATGATCACTACTGTGTTCCTGAAATCCACAGTCCGACCATGCCCATCGGTAAGCCTGCCATCCTCCAGGAGCTGCAACAGTATGCTAAGGACATCGGAATGAGCCTTCTCCACCTCGTCGAACAGGATGACCCGATAGGGACGGCGGTGCACTGCCTCGGTCAACTGTCCTCCTTCCTCATAGCCCACATACCCCGGTGGTGCTCCGATAAGACGGGATACAGTGTGCTTTTCCATATATTCGGACATGTCCAGTCTTACGATAGCGTCTTCGTCGTCAAAGAGAAACTCGGCTAGAGCACGAGCTAGCTCGGTTTTCCCCACGCCGGTAGGGCCAAGGAAAACGAAACTGCCAATGGGGCGTTTGGGGTCCTTGAGCCCGGCTCGGCCTCGCCTGACAGCCTCAGAAACGGCAGACACTGCCTCTTCCTGGTCCACTATCCTCTGGTGAATCCTTTCCTCCATGTGGACCAATTTCTCGGTTTCCGTTTCCATCATCCGGGAAACGGGTATGCCCGTCCATTGGGCGACCAGTCCAGCGATATCTTCTTCATCAACCACGCTGTCAATCTTTTTCTCTTTCTGCCACTTTAGTTTGGCCTGGTTGTAGTCTTGTTCCAGTCGTATCCTTTCCGCTTTCAATTCAGCAGCTTTCTGATAGTCCTGTCGTTGTGAAGCCGCCTCTTCCTCATCCCGAAGGTGTTTTATCTTTCGGTCCAAAGTTTTAACCTCCTCGGGAGCGCTTTCCATATCAAGGCGTAGCTTGCTGGCTGCTTCGTCAATCAAGTCAATCGCCTTGTCAGGCAAGAACCTATCGGAGATATATCGCTGGCTCAGCTTGGCAGCAGCTACCAGGGCAGAATCTTCAATCTCTATTTTGTGGTGCGCTTCGTATCGGGGACGAAGGCCTCGGAGCATCTCTATGGTCGCTTCTACACTGGGTTCATCGAGATAAACAGGGCTGAAACGTCTCTCCAGCGCTTTATCTTTCTCAATACGCTTTCTGTACTCGTCGAGTGTAGTAGCCCCGATACATTGAATCTCACCACGAGCCAGTGCCGGCTTCAACATGTTGCTGGCGTCAATTGCCCCCTCGGCAGCTCCAGCCCCCACCACGGTGTGAAGCTCATCAATGAACATGATGACTTCGCCAGCTGCTTGCCGTACTTCATCCAAAACTGCCTTCAGCCTTTCCTCAAATTCCCCGCGAAATTTGCTTCCTGCTACCAGTGCTCCCATGTCCAAAGCCACCACCTTTCTTCCTTTCAGGGAGTCAGGAACATCTTCAGAGGCAATCTTCTGAGCCAATCCCTCGGCAATGGCTGTCTTGCCTACGCCGGCGTCCCCGATAATCACGGGATTGTTCTTCGTCCGCCGGGAGAGTATTTGAATCACGCGTTTGATTTCATTTTCCCGTCCGATTACCGGGTCGAGTTTGCCCTGACGAGCCAACTCCGTAAGGTCATGCCCGTATTTCTCCAGGGAGCGATACTTGCTTTCTGCCTGACGGTCGGTAACCCGATGACCGCCACGAATTTTCTGCAAAGCCTGATAAATCTTCTCCTGGGTAACGCCAGACTCAGCTAGAATTGTAGCCGCTTCACCTCTGGTTTCCCCGGCAATAGCAATGAGCAAATGCTCAGTACTGACAAATTCATCCTTCAGTCTATCAGCCTCCTTGTTGGCATTTTCGAGAAGAGCAGAAATTCGCGGAGTAGCATAAATTTGCCCCGCTTCATACGTCACCTTGGGAAAACCTTCAAGCGTTGCTCCTACCCGTTTTCTTACCACATCGACATCCACACCTGGCATCTGCAATATGTCCCTGGTTATTCCTTTTTCCTGCTCCAGCAAAGCCAACAGGACATGCTCCACATCCCATTGGTTATGGCGATAGCGACGAACCAGTTCCTGTGAGGCTGCTAAGACCTCTTGTGCTTGTTCAGTAAATTTTTCCGGTCTCAACTTTCTATACCTCCTAATTATCTATTTTGTCACCCTGAGCGATACCGAAGGGTCGAGATTCCTCGATTGGCTCGGAATGACAGATCAGTTGTTGAATGACTTCTATACCTCCTTCCATTCCGCGTCTTCTATTATGTCCTCTAGTATGTCTTCTATTTCAGCTTCGGCAATTTTCCTGACCTTCCTCTCCATTTCCTCAAGTTGCTGCTCCATGTCTTTCATCCTCTGCATCAACCTCAACGCCACCTCCACTCCAGCCAGATTAACGCCACAATCGCTCATAAGAGCCTTGATATAGCGTAGCCGGTCAATATCTTCCTCCGAATAGAGACGGATATTGCCACTTGAGCGCTCCGGCTGTACCAGTCCCAGCCTTTCGTAGTAGCGCAACGTGTGAGCTTTTATGCCTACCATACTGGTGGCTACGCTTATTACATATCTTGGTTTGGATTCTTCGTCCATCGTGGCACCTCGTTTTATGCGGACCGCAGCGACCGCAATCTTTCAAATAGTCTTCTCTCCTCCTCGCTCAAATTGGTGGGCAGCACCACTTTCACTTCAGCAAACATGTTGCCATAACTTGAATCGCCTAACCTGGGCATGCCTTTTCCTGCCAGGCGGAAAATCTTGCCGTTCTGAGTCTCCGCCGGAATCTTGAGAGACAGATTGCCACTCAAAGTGGGCAGCCGGACCTCGCCACCGACCATGGTGGTAACCAAAGGCACCGAGACTTCGGTGTAAAGGTCGTCTCCCTTACGCTCGTAGAGCTGATGGGGCAGAACTTTGACGACCAGGTAAATGTCTCCCTTGTTACTACCCCCACGACCCGATCCGCCTTCCCCGGCTATACGAATCTTCGAACCGTCCTTGACGCCTGCGGGAATCTTGACCTCCAGGCGCCTGGGAATCGCTTTCATGCCTGCACCACTGCAAATGGTACAGACCCGATTCCCTACTCTGCCTGTGCCACCGCAAGCTGTACACGGCTCAGCGGTCTCAAGCTGTATGACACGCTTAGCGCCATGGTACGCCTCCTCAAGACTTATCTCTATGGGCGACTCTATATCCTGGCCACGTTGAGTCCCCCGCTTCATCCTAGAGCCTATGCCGGCATCGCCAAACAAGCTTGAGAAGATGTCGCCAAAGTCCGCGACCTCACCGTATTCGAAAGTTGCACCACCTTTGCCGAAATCCCACTGAACTCCCTGTTGGCCTCTGGCTTTAGCAAACTGCTCAGCGTATTCCCATCGGTCACCAAATTGGTCATACTTCTTTCGTTTCTCAGGATTAGAGAGGACTTCATAAGCGGCGTTTATCTCCTTGAATCTAGCCTCAGCGGACTTGTCGCCCGGGTTGACGTCAGGATGATGTTTGCGAGCCAGACGCCGGTAGGCCTGCTTGATTTCCTTTTCCGACGCATTCCTATTCACACCCAGAATCTGATAGTAATCCTTGTTTGCCATCTCTATTCTCTATTCTTCTCGTGTATTATAAATTCCTCTAAAGTTCTTGTCAAATTGCTTGAAGAGGCTTGACAAAGTCGGTTAACTTTCTTATAGCATTGGCTGAACTGAGAGTGGGGCTCAGCAACAGATCAAAAAAGGAGGTGAGACAGATGGCTATAGAAAGATGGCAGCCTTTTACCGAAATTATGAGCCTGAGACAAGCAATGGACAAGCTGTTCGAGGACAGCTTTGTTCGCCCTTCTCGTGCTTTAGTCGCCCTTGGTGAAGTAACTGTACCAGCCCCTGGATGTGTACCAGACACCGAGCGAAGTGGCGGTGAAGGCAACCTTACCCGGGCTGAAGCCTGAGGACGTCAGCATTGATATCACCGGCCAGACCTTGACCGTCAGGGGAGAAACCAAAGCGGAAGAAGAGGTCAAGAAAGAAGATTATCTGTACCAGGAGAGACGCTATAGTTCTTCTTCTCGCAGTGTGGCCCTTCCCGGCGGGCTTAGGACAGACAAGGCTGAGGCGACGATGGAAGATGGCGTTCTGACTCTGACCATACCCAAAGCTGAAGAGGTAAAGCCCAAAGCAATTAAAGTCAAGGCCAAAGAGAAGCCTAAAGAGAAGAAATGACTACTATCATGCGCCACTCTCAGACTTCAACAAATCGATGAACTGCCTTACAATCCTGGCAGTAGCTCCCCAGATGATATGCCCTTCATACTCGTAGGCGTAAGAATCTTGTTTGAAATTGGCTTCATCCATCAGAAATAACAGTGGAACAGAAAAGGCTCCTTTGACTTCTCTGCCATTTGTCTTCAAAGAATGAGGATGGGCTATCAAGGCAACGAAAGGCGAAATAACGTAGTTAGTGACGAAGGTCAGAATATCGTCAAGCTCCCCCAGAATTTCAATATCTTTAGCCTCCAAACCTATCTCTTCTTCAGCTTCCCTGAGGGCAGTCTGGAGTAAGCTGGAATCAGACGGCTCTCGAGTCCCACCGGGGAAACAGACCTGTCCTTTGTGAAAAACTACCTCATCGCTCCTTTCGGTGAACAGGACATGATATTGCCCTTTGTTATAGAAAAGAGGTATGAGCACCGCCGAAGCTTTAAGGTTCTCGCCGGTGATTCTTTCTTTCTTACGATGACGGAGGATTTCTTTAATCTGCTCTTTCACGGTGCTGTGATTATATCACCTCAAAAAACGTCAGTTATCTGCACGGTCAATAGCTGAAAGTTGTCGCATGAGCATTTAGGAGCTATAATTGAAGGTTATGGCGATCAAGCAAGACTATTACGCAGTGCTGGGAGTGCCTCGAAATGCCAGTGATGAGGAAATAAAGAGGGCGTTTCGCAAGTTAGCCTTTCAGTACCATCCCGATCGCAACAGAGAGCCAGGAGCCGAGGGGAAATTCAAGGAAATGAACGAGGCTTACCAGGTTCTTTCCGACCCTGAGAAAAGAAACAGGTATGACCGCTATGGCCGAGTAGATGTTGAGGGAGGCTTCCCCGATTTTGAGTTTGGTGGGCTGGGAGATATTTTTGAATCCTTCTTCGGCGATTTGGGCACCGTTTTTCGGCGGACTGCTC
>JALHUO010000139.1 GCA_022866545.1 Dehalococcoidia bacterium
ATGAATATGGCATCGGGCATGATGCTCTATTTTAACATTGGTGCTCAGGCTTCTCAAAAGAAAGCTTTAGCTTCACTGGGAGGAGTATACTCAGTGGGGCAGGCAGATGAACGGTCGGCAATAATGCCTGCCCCGTTAAACCCGTTAAATCAGACCACCGAAATGCACTAATACCGGTGCCAGCATCAGCGAAATCACCGACATCAGCTTGAGCATGATATTCAAGGACGGGCCGGCGGTGTCTTTCATGGGGTCACCGGCTGTATCTCCAACAACAGCTGCTTTGTGGGCGTCCGAGCCTTTGCCACCGAACTTCCCGGCCTCAATCCACTTCTTGGCGTTGTCCCAGGCTCCGCCGGCGTTGTTCAAGGTGATAGCCAGGATGAAACCGGTCGCCAGGGAGCCGATAAGAAAGCCGGCCAGGGCATATTTGCCCAGAACCACTCCCACAAGCACAGGTGCAATTATCGTCATTATGGAAGGAACCAGCATTTCTTTCAATGCTATTCTGGTGGCAATATCCACGCACTTGCTATATTCGGGCCGGGCTGTCCCCTCCATCAAGCCTTTTATCTCGCGCCACTGCCGGCGGACTTCGTCGACAATTGCCGCAGTAGTTATACCAACTGCCTTCATGCTCATAGCGCAGAAGACGGGAGGGATAAGGGCACCGAGAATCAGGCCAACGATAACAGGCGTACTTAGCAAGCTCAACTCCGGAGGCCATGGGTTTAGCTCACCTGTTGCTGAAACTGTCACTATCCCGACAGCCATAGCATAGGCCAGGATCAAGCCCAGGGAGTTCATAACAGCAGCACCGATGGCGAATCCCTTTCCTGTGGCGGCTGTGGTATTGCCCAGAGAATCCAGAGCATCGGTCCTCTCACGCACCTCGGGCGGTAACGCCGCCTGAGTGGCGATGCCTCCGGCATTGTCAGCTATAGGTCCGTAAGCGTCGGTAGCCAGCGTCACGCCCAGGGTGGACAGCATGCCAACAGCAGCCAGGGCGACACCGTAGAAGCTGCCGAATTTATACGCAATGATGATAGCCACGGCTACCAGGATTATCGGCGGCCACGTGCTCATCAGACCGTTGGCAAAGCCTCGAATTATGGTAGCGCCGCCGCCTCTGGTGGAAGCTTCGGAGATTTCTTGAGTCGGCTTGAATGCATAGGATGTGAAATAGTTGGTGGCTTCCCCCATTAAGGCACCGGCTACAAGGCCGGCCAGCATGGCCCAGAAGAGGCCTAAACTGGCACCCAAAAAATGAATCACCAGAAAGCCAAACACCGCCGCCAGTACTGTGGCGCTCAGTGTGCCGCGACGCAAAGCTCCCAGAAGAGCACTCATCTCCACCTTCTCCCCGACCCTGACCAGAAAACAGCCAATCACGGAAGCCACAATGCCGGCAGCCATGATGAGAAGGGGCAGCCACCAGGCATGCTGTAAAGCTTTTTCAACTGGTAGTGTAGGAAACAACGTTTCTGTGACCCAGGGTGCTACTATGACACCCACCGTAGTGAGCGTCATAGTGGCAACAACGGTTTCCACATAGGATTCGAAAAGGTCGGCACCCATGCCGCAGACGTCGCCGACATTATCGCCGACATTGTCAGCTATGACAGCAGCGTTTCTGGGGTCATCCTCCGGTATCCCCGCCTCCACTTTGCCCACCAGGTCAGAACCGGCATCAGCCCCTTTGGTGAAAATCCCGCCGCCAACCCTGGCAAAAAGAGCTACCAGCGAAGCACCAGCGCCGTAGGCAGGGATGATATACAAGAACTGGTAATCAGGGAGGTCATGCCATACAAAATAGAGAATAGATAGCCCTATGATACCAATGCTCACCACTGTCAGTCCCATAACTGCACCGCCTCGAAATGAGACTCTCAGTCCCTGATTCAGGCTCTTCTGTGCCGCAGCACAAGTCCGGCCGTTAGTCCTGAGTGCCATATTCATACCGGCATAGCCGGCACCCATGGAACACAGGGCACCGAATACAAAAGCTACCGCCATCCTCCAGCCCAATGCCGGGACGACTGCCAGAATAACGGCCACTACAACTACTACGATGGACAGGGTACGATATTCCCTGTGAATGAAGGCCAGTCCCCCCTCCCTGATAGCGGCAGAAATTTCCTTGAGCCTCGGTGAACCTTCGTCCTGCCGCAGGACATACCGCACAAAGTTTGCCACTGCAGCTGCCCCTACAAGCCCCACAATCATACAAATCCAGGTCAAATCCATAGCTCTGCCTCCTAGGTGGGCATAAAATTAGGGCACTTAAGCCAAGTCCCGGTGCCCTTACTTTTCGGCCAAAACAATAATACTAGGGACGTCACTTTAATACAAGAATCACCCTCCGTCAATGATGGGAATCATCTGCGTTGGCCTACAGCGAAAGTTTGACCATGGTTGAGGTTGGGTAGTAAAATCAGCCCTTGAGGCGAACAAAGATGGGCGAAAGCGACCGATCGCCTTCGGGGAGCAGAACATCGAGAATGCTGGGATAGTCAATGGTCGGTGATCGCTATTTACAGGAAAGGGTTTGAAATAGGCTGTAAAGGAGTTAGAAATGGACTTTGAATTTACCGAAGACCAAAAGATGTTCCAGGCGATGGTGCGGGATTTCTGTGCTGCGGAAATCGCACCCCACGCTGCCGAGTGGGATGAGGCAGAGGAGTTCCCCTATGATGTTATCAAAAAGATGGCCGCTGCCGGGTTGCATGGTGTGCACTTTCCCGAACAATATGGGGGAAGTGGGGACGAACTGACTTTCGCCATAGCCACTGAAGAGATTGCCCGTGCCTGCGCCGGTATAAGCGTCGTCTATCTCGTCAGCCTTGGCCTGGGTATGTATCCCGTCGTTATGCATGGCAACGAAAAACAGAAAAGGCATTATATCCCCCGTGTAATTGACGGGGCGATAGTAGCTTTTGGATTGACTGAGGCCATGGCCGGCAGTGATGTCGCGGCTATGGAGACAAAATACGTTCGCCAGGGCGATCACTATGTTTTGAATGGCCAGAAGATTTTCATAAGTAACGGTGCTGAAGCTGAGATTGTGACTACCTTTGCCACGAAAGACAAATCGCTGGGCTATCGGGGCATCAGTGCCTTTGTCGTGGATAAGGGCACCAAGGGCTTCTCCGTGGGCAAACTGGAAAGAAAAATGGGACTGCACCCTGCTTCCGTGGCGGAGCTTATCTTCGATGATTGTAGAATACCTGTGGCTAATATGTTGGGCGAGGAAGGAAAAGGCTTCAGGGTAGCTCTGGAAGGCATAGACGCCAGCAGGGTCAGCATAGCTGCTCAAGCACTGGGTATTGCTCAAGCCGCTTACGATGCAGCGGTGGCTTATGCCAAGGAAAGGAAGCAATTTGGTGCCGAACTGGCTCGCCTGCAGGCGATCCAATGGATGATTGCCGATATGGCTACCGAAATAGACGCAGCCCGGTTGCTGATTTACAGGGCTGCCTGGTTGACCAAGAAAGAGGGGCATGCTCCTGCTAAAGAAGCGGCGATGGCCAAGCTTTTTGCCTCCGAGGCAGCTCACAGGGTTTGCCACAAAGCCGTTCAGATATTTGGCGGGTATGGCTATACTAAAGACTTTGCCGTGGAACGCTACTACCGTGACCAGAGAATAACTGAGATTTATGAAGGCACCTCCGAGATGCAGAGGTGGACAATCGCACGCCAGGTATTGGGTGTGAAGTGAGGCATTAATCATGTTTTCAGAGAGAACCTTGCGAGAGGTGGAGGCAGGTAAGAAGAGGTGGGAGAAGGAATTAGAGAAGGGCAAAAGGCAAAAGGCTGAGAAGGGCAGAAGGTTTTCCACTGTTTCCGACCTTGAGATAAAGTCAATTTATACCCCGGAAGATATCAAGGATCTGGATTTTTCCAAAGATATCGGCTATCCCGGCATTTTCCCCTTTACCAGAGTGTGTCAACCCACAATGTATCGAGGGAAGGAATGGACCTTTCGCATGTTCGCCGGGATGGGCAGTGCTGAGGATACCAACAAGAGATGGCATCACCTGCTAAGGGAAGGCGAGACAGGGCTGAGCACCGCCTTCGATTTTCCCACTCTGATGGGATATGATAGCGATTCGCCCCGGGCCAGGGGCGAATGTGGGAAGTGCGGTGTGGCCATTGACACCCTGAGAGATTTCGAGATTCTGACCCATAGGATTCCCCTGGACAGTGTGACTACGTCTATGACTATTAATCCCCCTGCCTCCATACTCTGGGCAATGTATCTGGTTGTTGCCGAAAAAGCAGGAATAAGCTGGGACAAAATCGGGGGCACAATTCAAAACGATATGCTCAAGGAATTCATCGCCCAGAAGACATTTATGCTCCCGCCTGAGCCATCAATCAGGCTGGTAAGCGATACCATCGAGTTCGGTACCCAGCATGTTCCCCTGTGGAATACTGTAAGCATTAGCGGCTACCACATCCGGGAGGCAGGCTCCACTGCTATCCAGGAATTGGCTTTCACTCTGGCTGACGGGATAACTTATGTTGAAGATGTCATAGAAAGAAAGAAGATGGATGTTGATTCCTTTGCCCCTCGTCTTTCCTTCTTCTTTAACTCTCATCTCGATTTCTTCGAAGAAATTGCCAAGTTCAGGGCAGCCAGAAGGATGTGGGCTCACATTATGAGGTATAGGTTCAAGGCCAAGGATCCGCGCTCCTGGTGGATGCGGTTCCATACTCAGACTGCCGGTTGTTCTCTGACCGCCCAACAGCCCTACAATAATATTGTACGGACTACTACGCAGGCCTTGGCCGCGGTCATGGGCGGGACACAGTCTCTGCATACCAACGCTCTGGATGAGACCCTGGCTTTGCCCTCGGAATTTGCGGCAACCATTGCCCTGCGCACCCAGCAAATCCTCGCCGATGAAACAGGTGTCACCAACACCATCGACCCCTTGGCCGGCTCTTATTTCATAGAGTCGTTGACCAAACTGATGGAGGAAAAGGCCTGGGAATACATTAATAAGATAGACGACATGGGGGGTATCCTTGCTGCTATTGATAAAGGTTTTCCTCAAATGGAAATTGCTGATGCTGCCTATCACTACCAGCAGCAAATAGACAGGAAGGAGAAGATCGTGGTGGGGGTGAATAAATATGTTGTTGAAGAAAAGGCTCCTCCCGAGACATTGAGAATTGACGAAGCGGTCGAGGAAAAGCAGATTGCCAGATTGCAGAAAGTGAAGAAGGAGAGGGATAACCGCAGGGTGGTTCAAATCTTGAAGGACCTCCGCGCTGCTTCCAGGACGGATAAAAACCTGATGCCCTATGTGATAGAGGCAGTGAGGGAATATGCTACTGAGCAGGAAATCTGCGATGTCTGGAGAGACATTTTCGGCGAATATCGTGACCCGGGATTCTATTAATTTGTCTGTTCGATCCGCTAGAAAGCGCCAATCAAGTGAATGAAGGGAGACAGTGTTTGCTAATGTCATTCTGAGGAGTCCAGATGGGTTTGGACGACGAAGAATCTTTGGACGCTGTCCTGAGCCGTGCGAAGGATCCTTCGCTTTGCTCAGGATGACAAGAAGCGAAGGGCCTAGAATGACAAATGAGAGATAGTAAGCAGTCCGGAAAAGACAATATGGTGAACTCAGGAAGAAGGATACGGATTTTAGTGGCCAAGCCTGGCTTGGATGGACATGACCGGGGAGCGAGGGTTATAGCCAGGGCATTCCGGGATGCCGGGTTCGAGGTTGTATATACCGGCTTGCATCAGACGCCGGAGCAAATTGCCGCTGCGGCGTTACAAGAAGATGTTGACCTGATCGGGCTGAGCGTTCTCTCCGGGGCTCATATGTACTTATTTAAGCGGGTGCTCGAGTTGCTCAAAGCCAACAATGCAGATGATGTGATGGTCATTGGCGGGGGCATCATTCCTGAAGAAGACATTCCCAAACTTAAGAAACTGGGAATCAAAGAAATATTTTTGCCGGGCACGTCTCTTGATAAGATAGTAGGCTGGGTAAGAGATAACACAAAGCCGCGCTGCTGAAGAATCCTCCCGCTAACAAAGCTCTTCACTGTCTACTAGCTATCATACCGGATACAATCTCAGCTTCCGAAGCTAATCCGCCATAGGAAAGTGGATAGGACAGCGGACGGATATGGGACAAAAAGGCCAATATCGCGACAGATGGAGCGGAAGAATTGGTTCATGCAGATATCGCGAATGAAGTGAAGGAACCGTTGAGTAGATTGATAGCGAAGCTGTGATTTACTCACTTGACTCTAAGGAGTAGAATAGAAATGGCACGGATCGGGCAAATTTGGCTTGATTTCTTTGATATTCGAGCTTACAATTAAAGTTGTTTCACGGTGGGTGAGAACAAGGAATTGCGATGAATAGAGATTTGAATGTAGAAATGTGCACCAAGAATATGAAGGTTGCAGCTCTATCATTTAAGATGGAAGATTTTCAGCTGATGAACGTCATTGGCAATAGAATCATGAGTGATTGTCTATTTGGCGATAATGAGAATTTTGCACTTTTTGGGTTCTTCATCAAGCAGATGGCACTCGACTATCTTAATCTAAAACCTCGTATCACCCAGTCAGATTTTCTTGGTGCCAAACTGATTGGCGAGGACTATTTAGGTATTCTGTTGTCGAGCTCACAAGATATAAGTATAGATATAGCAAAGCCTTGGGCAGATTATCATGAATTCAATATTAGAATCCGGCAGTACTCTGCATCCGATATTGACAAGAGCATTAAAGAAATCTATGGAGACAACGCCAACATAACTGAGAATGTTCGATATTGGCTCATTGATTTTCTAGTTAAAGACAGGGAGATACTCTATGATAGCAAGAACAACTTCCTGAAAGGTTTGATTGATGAATTTCAGAGAGTGGGTTTGACATATAATTACACAGTAATAGATACAGTTATCTTCTCATGTCTCATTGCATTGGACAGGTATTATGAATATTTTGTGTTTCAATATACGGCTGGAAATGGAGTGCTAGATACAGAGAAGGTGAAAACAACGTTTTTCCCATATATAGATAAAGTCAAGCAGTTTTCATCTTCGAGAGAGCTTGATTACAGAGAAGTTACTCATTTGTTATGGCAGCTGATTAAGTCTTGGCGGGAATCATTCATACACTACGCTGAATTACCATACAAGACAGTGCAAAAGCCCGTTGAGCTTTCTAAAGAAGCCAAAAAGAAGCTTTCAGAAGCAATCAGCAAGGCCTTACAAAAAGAAGTAAAGAGTTAGGTTGGTTCTACTGTTATGGCGTCACCTATCACTGAAATTGTTACAGAATTAGCTGCTCAGAATCCAGGGATAACGTCCGAGCAGATAACTGAAACCATCATTAGCTCTTTGGAATCTGAGCCTGTTATCTCGGACGCAATCTCTAACATCCAAGTACCTGGCAGGGAACAAATTGAAGAAGCTAAAGTCAGAAGTAAAAGACTTCCGAAAACAGAGAAAGCTAAAGCACTGAAGCGAATTGAAAACGCCAATTTCTTTAAGAAGCTCCAGTTAATATATATTGTACCTACTCAAGATTCGGACTTGAAGAAAGGTATCCATCGTGATGGTGCTCGTGTTGGTTTCACATTTCCTATGGAGTCTTCTGACAGCTCCTATCTAAGACTTACTACAACACGGCATTTCGATATTGACGAAACTTATGAACGGATTCAAACTGCGAAGGATACCCCTAAACAATATTTACATGCCGAAACTACTGAAGAAATGTCAACCCAAAACATCAAAGAAAACAAGGAGTCTTCTTCTAGTATGCTTCAAGAAGTAGAAGAGGAGTTTGAAATATCCAAGGACTTCCTTTCTTTATACCACATCTACCAAATAACGAGAATAACGGAAATCTCACCTGATCAAGTCGATGTGCTCAATAAAATATTTGATATTTTAGACATTGATATTAGGAAGCGAAATAGAACATATCGAATTAATTGTATCGATGAACTATATAGAGGTGATGATTCCTTGCCTGAAGAGCTAAGAGTTGGTAAACCCGGCAAGTCAAGTATCTCAGATAGCATCTATGAAAGCTTGAAAGCAGTTATTCTACACGAATATAAGAGACTACATAATGAATTTGGGCAACAATTCATAAACGGTCAGATTACTTACGACAACTATATTCAAACAACCAATAGATATTCTGGATATGCGGACAGACTCTTCTCAGAGTTACCCTCCTAGCTCGTTATACGTTTATGCCGAACCAGTAAAGCGGGCTTTGGAATCGTACGTTACAGAGCGTGGATACTCTGTTTCTCAACTCGAACCTATCATAGACCGTTCGATAGACGAAGCAATTGAATCAAATCCCGACTTAGGTGAGACACTGTCACCTAGGATGCTAAGACAAAGAATTGAATCAAACTCGAAAGTCTATATAGACGCCGTTTTAAGTAAAACCAAATCGTGGCGGTCGTGTCGTGAACACATCAAAGCTTTTTCCTCTGTTTTTCTAGTCGGTGCTGGGTTTTCATATGAAAGTGATTTGCCACTATCCAACTTATTGAAGGCTATACTTGATTTTTGCAGAGTAGCTGATTGGGAGGAATTAAGAAAGGATTCAAAAAGTTTCCTTGAATTTAAAAGACAATTCAAGGAAATATGTGACAGGAAGTCACCAAGCAATGGTCATAAGCTGGTAATTGCGAATTTCCCCAAATACATTTATGAAATTATATGTTTGAATTGGGATGATTTATTCGAGAAAGCTGCTAAGTCAATTAACGTACCAATCAATAAACAGAATGAGGACAAACCTGCTACGTCCGAAAGATACTTATGGAAATTCCACGGTGATGTAGAGAACATAAAAGAAGACAACATAAAGGGTCAAGGTGGCTGGGTTCTACCAGATGAAGATGGTTGCGTATTCGATAGTTTCCGACAATACTTAGTACAAACTCGGCTCAAGGAAGAACTCTTTTCTTTCGTAATAGTCGGATATAGTGAGAATGAAGAAGTAATCTACAATCAAATTGTCTCTTTGTTAGAGAAAGACCCGCCACGACCAACCTATAGGATAGGGCTAGATTTAAAGAATTTGCACAAAGATAATTATATTGTGGGCACTGCGGAATTCATCCTTAACAAGATTTTGCCTATTAGTAGCATTAATGCTTCCTGATCTGCCGTACATACTCCTCTCACCAAAAAAGGTATTAGTATAGAACGCCAGTGGAAGCTCTAAGGCTGATTCAAGTTTGACCCAAAGTTGGGATTCTTCTGCGAGCCAACATCTTCGCGGCTAGGCTCAGGTAGCACAATGTCTCTGGGGGACACCCATGCCTTGTGAACATATAGCTTTGCCTTGTGAGCAATCTAGCTTCAAAGCCTTGTCTATTGAGCGGGGCCTCGCAAAAGTCTTTCTATGGCTTCATACTCACGGCTACTCTCCGCTCAGGCTCAACCCCACTCCTAAGTAGCTGTTTCTCTACGAAAGGCTGACCGTATAAAATGGCATAACTTTGTAACTTATTTCATTCCGATCTTATGATTATTTATGCATCTATTGGATATAATTGTTATATAATAATTAGAGACCGTGAAAATGATTCGGGTAAAGGAGGCAGGACATGGGAACTATCGAGAAAAAGAGTCTAAATCAGCCGGAGCAAACGCAAAAAATTGGGAGGGTGAAGGTTGAGGGCATTAAGATGGGAGGTCTTAATTTTCAACGCGACACCGCAGAGCCTGGATGGCGATGGTCAAAAGACGTTAAACCTGTTGCTAAGACTGAAAGCTGTCAAGTAAGCCATCTTATTTATGTCATTTCAGGCAGGCTTCATGTAAGGATGGATAACGGAAAAGAAGAGGAATTTAGCCCCGGCGATATGGGTGCGATTCCCCCGGGACATGATGGTTGGACTGTTGGTGACAAACCGGCAGTTTGGCTTGAAATCTCACATTGAGAATCCAAGCACATAAAATAACGCTTTCGCACGGACTGGTGGAAAGATATTGGGTGTACCGCTTACATAGCGTCAGACTGTGGTCGGAGGTTATCGGAACTATATGCCGAAGCAACGGCCTATTCTATTAAGCAACATTCTTCTTGTATAGTTTC
>JALHUO010000009.1 GCA_022866545.1 Dehalococcoidia bacterium
GAATGGAACTTCATAGCCAAAAAGCTGAGTAAGAACTCTAAACCCGCCCACAGTACCAAAAGGATTGGTGGAATGCCATCCAGCCAGGAAAAGAAGCAAAGCAGGCAGCGTCAAAAGATAGGCTACCACAATTATGTCTCCTGTAAAGGGATAGACCGATTCGGCAGACCAGATCGGTATGTAAATGAAGGCGGTTACCACCGCGGCAATGCCAAACACAGGTATGGCAGTAAACATCTTCCTGTCTGCCATTGCAGGGACCAAACCCTCTTTGGACAAGAGTTTGAAGAAATCAGCCCAGGGTTGGTAGAGAGGGGGGCCAACTCGGTTCTGCAAGCGAGCGTAAACCTTCCTATCTATGAATTCACAGAATAGCCCGTAGAAAAACAGAAATATGAATCCAGGAAAAACTATTAGATTGAAAATGGCAATCCCAACATTCATCTTGCTTGCTCCTCAGTTCTTGAAAGCCTTATCTCTTGACTCAAAACAGCAGCGCCACCGACCCATTTTGGGTTGAGTGAAAATTGATTACAGCTATGGCGAGGGACGATGCTGGCTCTCATTTTTCCCACTATTAAACGCAACATCCCTTCCCTCCTGCCAGTACAGTGCTAGCCGCGAAATTTTCAAGAGCTACAGAGACCGTATAGAAACTGTGTTGGATTCCATCACGGACGAAGCAATAAGGTCTCATGGCTTTCTCTATCTCATCCGTGCAGTCATGAGTCAACTTCCCTGCTGCTCTTTTGATCATCTCATATTTCAAGTCAGTGTTTTCTGCAGGCCTCAAATAAGACGTAAAATTCTTCACCTTCTGTTAATCATTTCTGCCAGCAAGCGTGCCAGCTTATCGATGGAAACTTCAACCTCGTCTGATACCGCAGCGCCGACAGAGATACTCTTTGGCTGAATACCCAAGATCAGCACTTTTGTACCTATCTCTTGTTCAAGGTACTCAGTTAACATATACAAGGGCATCGTATGGGTAGAAGGCATTCGTTTTTCTATTCGATGAGGTTCGATCAGCTTAATTGTGCCAGCTATCTCTCCCATTTCAGCTGCATCTATCAGCACCACATGGGAAGGAGACAATTTCCGCAGTAGTCCAGTAAAGTTTTCCGGAGCAACACCCACGGCCAAAACTTCGACTTTGGATATATTTGACAAAGCGCGCTTCAACTTTTGCGCTGCCTGAAATCCGAGACTATCATCGCCGCTGAACTCGTTGCCTATGCCCAGAATGACTATTTGTTTCCAGCCGCTTAGTTCTCCCTCAAGCATGGAGGCTAACGCCTCAGTGCCAGTTTGTTCTTCCTGTATTGTTACCATTGTTTTGATATCAGGGATTTCCTATCATATTGAGCAAGCTCGAATTCTTCCGAGAGGGTGATTGACCCGAAGGGACAGCTCTCGGCACACTGCCCGCAGAATGCGCACCTGTCCAGAAGAAAAACGGGACGGCTTGCTTTTTCGTCTATCTTTTCCATGACTATGGCCTTGGCGGGGCAGTCTATGGCACATGCCCCCTTGCATTTCAGCGAGCATTTCTTCTCATCAAAGACAGGTTTTCCCCGAAGGTCCTTGGGCACGTTCAACCTTTCAAACGGATAGAGGACTGTAGCCCTCTTCTTAAACAAGTGCCTCCAGATTTCAGGAAACATTGAGCCAATTCTGGTCATACGAATTACCCTTTCCTATTGGCGTACCACCTCATGCCATATTCCCTGAGCTCTTCCCAGGTCATCATGCTTTCCGCCTTCCTATTGTCAATATCGAGGAGGATGACCCTGTCCATGCAAGCCATACAGGGGTCTATTGCCGCAAACACTATGGGAATATCAGCGATATAGCCACCTCTAAGAGAGTAAAGCACTGAAGGGATATCTGCCAGCGTAGGCGTCCTGACCTTTAGCCTCTCCGGGCGGTCGCTGCCATTGCTTCTGATATAGTGAATTAGCTCTCCCCGGGGAGCTTCAGTTTTGCTTACCACTTCACCAGGTGGAACCTTGCGTGGTGCCTTGACTTTGATTTCCCCC
>JALHUO010000010.1 GCA_022866545.1 Dehalococcoidia bacterium
CCGATGTCGATGGCCAGGCAGATGCCGTGATTACCTCCAGCGTGCCGGGGACAAGCACGGTAAGATGTGAAGTGACGGGCAATCCCTCGGTATATGACACCGCCACCAAGGACTGGACTGCGGTGCCACCGCCTCCAGTGTATCCGACGGTTACCACGCAAGCCGCCACCGGAGTCACCACCACCTCAGCCACTCCGAATATGATCTATACGGTGGGTAACTACACTTCGGTGGACGTATGCTTTGCCTACAAGAAATCCACCGGCTTGACCTGGTCTTATACTGCCTGGGTGTCTAAATCAGCAAATGGCACCTATGCCACGCCGCTTAGCGGGCTTACTTCCGGCACCCAGTACGATTTCAAAGCCCAGCTCAAGTATGGCGCCACTGTGATTGAGGGTACTACCCTTCAATTCACCACATCAACCTCCGGAGGTGGAGCTGGGTGTTTTATTGCTACCGCAGCCTACGGTACTCCCACCGCTAAACAAATTGATGTGCTTCGAGAGTTCCGGGATGTTGTGTTGCTGGAAAGCACCATGGGCTCTCGGTTTGTCGCCCTGTACTACCAGTTTAGCCCTCCCATAGCGGATGGCATAGCCGGAAATGAAGTTTTGAGGACTCTCGTCAGGGAGCTCCTGATTGACCCCATTGTTTGGGTAGTTGAGGCTACAGGGGATATATGGCGGAACTAGGGAGGTATGTGGTATCAGGTGTGTGAGGCACCGGTCCTAGCATAGGACAGCACACCTGGTATGGCAAAGAGCCGGCCGTGCCACTCAATGTCAGACACGGTCGGCTCTTTTATCGTTGTTCTCTCCACTCGTTGACGAGTCCACTGACCTTGATGATTGCCAAGGAATGACATAAGTATAAATGACAAGGAGAGAAAACTCGCAATGACATCCGAGGCTTTAGCCTCATAGGGGGACATTTCACCCTCATCCTTCGATAAATTCAGAGCAGACTCTTAATCCTCTCCATTCAAGGACAGGAATTCTATACGAGGTTGTGCGCAAGACTATAAACGTCCCTAGCCAATAAGCCTTGGGGAAAAGGTCGCATTACCAAATTCTAGGCAAAACAGTACCAAAACGGTACCAAAACGGTACCGATGGGTGATTCCCTCTTGGACTAGATAGCTGCTATACCTGTATATATTCGAGATATATTGAAATATATTAAGAAAAGAGGTGTATTATGAAAAGGTTAAAATATTCAGTCATAGCTCTGTCGCTGTTGCTCAGCTTCAGTCTGGTGACAGCAGTGCCGGCGCTGGCAGCGCCAGTAGTGGCTTCAGTAACAGAAACAGCATTCGGCAGTGATACAACAGGCCATAATGTCACTATGCCAGCAACGGTTAATGCGGGCGACTTGCTGATTGTCCTTTTCACCAATGACGGGGACGCAACAGTAACTACACCCTCTGAATGGACTGAACTGGCATCAAATGAGGCAGATGGGGCAGTCAGGTTATCTGTCTATTACAAGATAGCCGCAGGGACAGAGGGCGGCACAACCGTAAACTTTGTAACCTCCGCCAGTGAGCAGGCGGCAGCGCAGGTCTACAGGATTACAGACTGGCATGGCACAACCCCGCCAGAGATTTCAACCGCTGCAACCGGCGATGGCACAACGCCAGACCCGTCTTCTCTTAACCCGGCTGGATGGGATGTGGCCAACACCCTCTGGCTA
>JALHUO010000011.1 GCA_022866545.1 Dehalococcoidia bacterium
CCAGCAGCAGGTTCAACCCAATGGCATAGACTTGACCCTGAATGAAGTCGCCTTGTTTTCTTCGCCGGGCAGTCTGGGCCCCAGCAATCAGAACAGAGTCCTTTCCGGTACTTCCCCGCTGGTCTTCGATGGCCTGGGCCGAGTAGACCTGTTGCCCGGTTGTTATCTAATTACCTACAACGAGGTGGTCAATCTTCCCAAGAACTTAATGGCTCTGGCAATGCCTCGGTCGAGTCTTTTGCGCTGCGGAGTCAGCATTCATAATGCGGTCTGGGATGCTGGTTATTCGGGCAGGTCGCAGTCTCTGATGGTGGTCTACAATCCGCAGGGATTCCGGCTACACAGGAACGCTCGAATTGTTCAGATAGTCTTCCTGTTTTTAAGCCGCGAGGTAGCCCAGGGCTATCAAGGCATGTTTCAAGGCGAGAACATCTGATGTTGATTCCCAGTTGGGGTTAATTATGTTTGCCCACTGGTTCTCTTGCCTGCTCCAAACCCGCGGATATCACTGGCCAGGGATGCACGTACTTTCTCTGCGACTTTGCGGAAATGGAACCCCTGAACAGCCAGTGTCATGGATAAAGGGAAGGCCTTTGGTTTTCTCAACAAGGTCCAGATAACCAACTTCCAATAATGTATTCTCCCTTTTTCCTTGAATCCCAAAGCCCACGTGGACCTTGTCAATGCTATTAGATGGAGAAGAGAAATCTTGAATCTTCCCTTATTGCTAGGTCTATATTCTCTTAGAAAGGTTTTAATACGCTCATAGTATTGCCTGGGGGCGTAGATTGTATCTACGACATGCCTGTAGCCACTGGCAAGCGCTTCGCGACCCATTTTGGGGATGAAGTTGGTTGAACCATCCGTATTATCACCCGAGCCCTTCGGCAGTATGCGGTTCTCCTTCCTTAGCCGTTTGTATAGCCTTGTCTCTGGAGGAGCCATCAGTACACCAACCATAGCCATAACAATTCCACTCTTTTGGATGAACTCAATCTGGCTTTTGAAGATGGAAAGCGGGTCACTATCAAACCCAACGATAAATCCTCCCTGCACCTGCAAGCCATAGTTCTGCATCCTTTTAACCGAGGCCAACAAATCACGATTTGTATTCTGCACCTTATTACATTCGACTAGACTTTCCTCACTGGGGCTTTCGATGCCCACAAACACCATGTTGAATCCTGCCTCAGTCATCAGACGCATTAGCTCTTCGTCATCGGCAAGATTTATAGATGCTTCCGTATAAAATGTAAAGGGACGTTTCTTCTCTTCCATCCATTTGATTATTGCCGGCAGAATCTCTGACTTCAGCTTCCGTTTGTTGCCAATGAAATTATCGTCGACAAAGAATACGCCACCTCGCCATCCCCTATCGTATATTGCGTCCAGTTCGGCTATGACCTGACTTTTGTCCTTGGTTCGCGGCCTATGGCCGTTCAGTATGACGATATCGCAGAATTCACAATTGAAAGGACAGCCTCGGGAATACTGGATAGTCATTGATTGGTATCTTTTACTGTTGATGAGTGACCACAAAGGCCCAGGAGTTTTCCTTATATCCGGGAATTCCTCAGACGTGTAGATATGCTTGGCGCAGCCCTTCTCTAAATCTTCTAAAAAGAGCGGCAGTATATTCTCAGCCTCGCCAAATATAAGATGGTCTATATCATCAAACCCAAAATCTTCATACCCGCGGTTGAAAAAAGGGCCACCGGCAACAGTCTTGGTCCCTAACTTCTTGCACCTGTCGATGACCTCCCTCGCCGAATCTTGCTGCGCCACCATAGCGCTGAGAAACACATAATCAGCCCACTTAAGGTCTTTGTCTGTCAGGGCTGTGGTATTCAGGTCCACAAGCTTCTTCTCCCATTCCTCGGGAAGCATGGCAGCCACGGTCAATAAGCCCAGGGGAGGGAAAGCAGCCTTCTTAAAAATGAATTTCAGAGCATGCTTAAAACTCCAGAAGGTATCCGGATACTGGGGATAAACTAAGAGTATTTTCAACTTACTCCTTCTATGCTCTTTCCAGCATAACGTGAAGGATAATACCATGACATAGACTATTTTCATAGTGGCACATGTGAGCCAGCCGCAATAATCGCAATAATGAAAAACGCAGGACGACCGTGAAAAACACGATGCAACAGAGTGCAGCAGAGCATTTTGGATCGGATTTGACTATAAGACATGAGGACACCTCTAAAATCTGCGCAGGAATTCCCTAATGACCTACCTGTGCTGACAACCGAGATCCTGTGTCTGCTACAGGAAGGTTATGGACACTTACGGATACTTGACAGGACAGCGCTTCCGCAATATCATAGCGGTGTTTATAGCAAAAACACTAAGGAGGGAAAGCATGGCAGTTACAATCAATTCCAGCCTCAAGGACCTACTTGCAGACCCGAAGGCAAAGGCTATACTTGAGAAGCATTTTCCTGGCTTCTCCGGCAACCCTCAGCTGCAAATGGCGATGGGCATGACCCTGAAACAGGTTCAGCCCTTCTCCAAGGGCGTCATCACCGATGACAAGCTGAAGCTAGTTGAAAACGACCTGAAGAAAATCTAGATTAGGGTCTCAATCTACTCTCAGCACAATAGAGAATCGGCGTCTGGACGGCTGCCCGTAGAAAATTCTTATCGTCACGTCTCGATGCCACGTACCGGACAGGCGCGGTGGGTGGTGTCGTTGTTTCCTTTATCTCGTATTCCTTACCACCGAAGCCGTCGTCCGTAACCGGCTTCAGTGCGACTCTCCTCTCAAGGTGAGGCCGCCAGGTTTTTTGTACGGGTTGTTGGCCCAAGAAATCAAAAGGGGAGCCATAACGCTCCCCTTAGCTTTTTCCTGGTGGCGGGGGTTGGATTTGAACCAACGACCTCCGGTTTGTTGGCCTGATGTCCGTCCATCATCTACGAGTGATTTAACATTTGGGTTGTTAGCCCGTAAAGTTTTCATTTCGCCTCCCTTTTGTCTTCTCTCGACCTGTTGCCTGCGCTTACCCAGCAGTCGGGTCCCCCTTTACTTTGATATGATTCTACCCCACCCAAAAACAAACGCAACTCTGATTTGGGGTGAGGGGCGGGGGTGCTGCAAGCATGGGCCGAAAAAGCGGTTGCGGGGGCGTTTGGGGCGATTTGCGCGGATACATTTTTTACGGGCATGATTTTTTCCTGCTTCCCTTTAAAGGCTCAAACTAGGGGCAACATCAGCGGGCGATAAGTTGGGCAACTATCGCGGCGGCCGCGCCAATAAGAGCCGCCAGAAGCATACCTATCATAAGCAGCCTTTGGTTCTTGGCCTCCCGTTGAAGTTCCCTGTGCTCAGCAGGGGAATAACCTGGATTGTAGGGGAAGAAGTAGGGGCACTTGCGGCTTGAGTTTAGCGTCTGGAAAACCGTATCCTCCGGCTTGTCTCTGAAACTTGAACCGCTCCATACATGCCTTGTGCAATCCAAGATATCGGGGTCCGAAAGCGTTCTCTGGGCCATCTCGTCTCGGACCCGTTGTGGGCATTCCATACTATGAAGTTCAATGTCGTGCGCTGCCTTAAAATCCTGTACTGTTTCTAGCATAAAAGGATAAGGCTCATTCAGGGCCAGAAAACCACAGCTACAGCATTTAGTCTGTCTTCCAAACACGTCATCGGTATTGTAGCAAACTTGCATTGGCCTGTCGTTTATGCAACCTCGCGTTTATACATGGCGTTATCAATGCCAAATCAAGTTGCTTTTCAGTCCCGCTGTTGCCTAGAATGCGGATATGGAGTAAACGTATGCAGCGGCATACACAAAGTGAGTCAGATGTAGAAAGCGAGAAGTTGAAGGATTGAGCGAGACTGAACGGGCCGAGGCCGAGATTGAATTGACCGAGCGCGAGAGTGCAGCGCTCGAGGCCGAGGCCGTAATTGAGTGGGACAACTGTCCCCGATGTGGCGGTTATGTTTGGTGGAATGAGCGCGGGGTTGGGCGGTGCAAACACTGCGGGGAGACTTTCGAGTCGAGACGGGAATTCAAGCGAATGTGTTGGCACCTGGACGAGACAACTATCGCCCAAGCCGAAAGGCTCCAGACTACAGGTGCTCTGCCCAGTTGGTCAATCCAGACTCGTGACTTCCTTGCTAGGTGTCTTATCAAGTTAAGGCGCAACAGGCAGTACCAGAGGAATAAGCAGCAGACCAGGCTTCTCATGGGGTTGCCATCAGCTGGGTACAGCCGCCTCGAGGTGAGAAGAAAGCTGCTGCCCCTTGCCCAAGCCTACCTTAGTTACATGCACAATAAACGGTCTAGCCGCAAGCAAAAAGACGATGCCATCCTTTTTGCCGGTTATAGCCTAATGATAGCCAAGTTTGCTCATGACCACCCGCTAGCCCAGGGCAGACCAATGCCTACGTTTACGGCCTTTAGAGAGCTATTCTACAGGCGCCCGCCATCACAGTTTGTCTTGAGTGGTTATTTTAGTAGGCGTGATGAACTGCAAGTGTGGCTAGAGGACGCACAAACCAAAGCGCCTTACCGAGTCAGACGATTGGTTAAACAAGCCTTGAACAACAAAGATAAAGCAGCTAAGGAGATAAGGATTTTCCAACAAGAACCAGATTGGGGAAAGTGGGAGTTTAAGCAAATGCAATAGCAATTGGGCACCGCTAATTATTAATTTTAGAATTTAGCCGTAGCTAGCATAAAGCTACGGCTTTCATTTTATGGAAACACTGGCTGAAAGATTGAGACTGATGCGGGTACTGGCAAAGTTGAAACAGTATCAAGTGGCCCAGGCGGTTGGCATTCCCCAAGCCACCTTGTGCCAGTTTGAGTTAGGCAAACGAATACCTGGGCCTGAGATGGCCGACCGCATCGAGTGCGTCATAAAAAGCTTAATGAAGGAGGGGAATATGCAGTCATGAAGTCAAGCTATAGACAAGGTGAGAAATCAAATTGAACTGGAGGCATTTAAATGAGCGAGTACGATAGATATTCATATCCATACTTGGAGGCCGAAGACCGGGCCTTCGCCCAGTGCTTCAGGCTTAGTGAGACCGAATTTCTCAGGATGATGGGGGGCCTCAAAACCTACACAGAACACAGGCTTAACCGGGAGAAGGCACGGGGGGCAAGTATTGAAGCTGTGGGGCAGACCAAGATATTTTCAGTTCCAACGTTGCCGTTCAATATTGAATCAGCTATGGCCCAAATCAAGGTTGAAGGGCTAAGTGAGACTGATTGGGCGAAGTATCTACTTGGCGAACAGGTGAAGACCGTGGGCGGTATTATGTCCGCTCTCAAAGCCGATAAGGAAATGAAAGCATGGCAGGCGCGGCAAGAGGCGGACAAACAGGCAAGTAAGGAGCGCGAGCTTCAGCAATTGCGGGATACCGCCTCCAATCGTTACGGCTGGAAGTCTGATTCCCAGAGTGCCAAGGATTGGGCTGAAGGTGAGTACGTGCGCAGACATAGAGGGGCGTAAGCTATGACTGATGATTTAGTAGGCAAGCTTGACACCTTAGCCAGGGAAGTTAGCAGAGTTAAATTCAGCCCCGATGGCAGCAAACTGAGCGAGTTTACCTTTGAGGCTAGCCGTGAGAATCACACCCTGGTTTTCAGGCACCGTAACATTGAGGTCAAGGTGGGTAAGTTTGAACCGATTGATGCCGAGAAGTGGGCAAAGAGGGAAGACTACCGATACCCTGCGACGTCAGGCAAGTTCGGCATACGGTATTACTTCTACGAAGCAGATGTACATTGGAAGGTAGCCAAGACTGAAGTCAAGGGCCGTATTGCCCTCGGTTTCTGGGGCCACAGGGACAAGTTGCTATCGGGACTGGCAACAAGCCGTGAAAGGGATGCTATTGATGCTCTGCTTAGCACCTTGGACAAAGTGGCCGCCCGCCTGTATCACACGGGCTTAATTGCGCCTGTTAAAGCTGAGGAGCGAAGCTACCCGGAAGACCTGGCAGGGCGCGGGGCACGGGCAAAGGAGTTTTAGCCCGCCGTGCGCTTCACGTCCGTACGGCGGATGCGGGCAGGCTTTTGGGGGCAGTGTTGCCCGCGGGGGGAATGTCCTCTCCTCCTATTTTTTGGCACTGCCCCGAAAGGAGTAAGGTATGTTTCAACTAACACCCGCACAAATTGATAAAGTGAGCCAGCTAGTGGCTAAAGGCGAAAAGGGGTTTAAGGAGTGGTTAGCCCATGTTAATACCAAAGTTCTTGACGATGAAAGAATGAACATTCAAAAACAGTATGAAGACTACTTCAAAGGAATTATCACACGTGGCGTTGACGTTGAAGTTTACAGACAGGTAAAGGGCGAGTTTGAAAAGCTCCTTATGGGTATCGGGGAGTGTATTGATAGGCATGAGTTGATGGCCGCCGCCAATCTCGTAGGCGGTATGCTGGGCATGTTTTGGGAATTGCAGTTTTGCCGTTTGCTCGGGAAGCAAGGCCTGTTAATTTATTGGTTTCAGAAGTGGGAACCCCTGGGCACTCCTCGGTTCGGCACTGGTATTGATTTTGTAAGTTGGGGCATTCCCACGCCAGATGTTATGTTTTTCACCGATAATAACTGCTGGGTCTTTGGCGAAATCAAGCATGTGTTTTCGCTTGATGTTGGCGAGGAATTTGATGGGGCGCTGGGCAAGGAAGCCTACATGTTAAGACCGAGCGAATATCGTCGCATTAAAAGGTTGAAAAAGAAACAGCCCCCAATCCCCTATTGGCTTATCATCCATCAGCCTGAGCGCCTAGGTAAGTGGGCAACTGTAGGCGAGTTACAGGATTGGATTGTGGGGGATACTGATGATTTAGGCAAGGCTGTGCTATGCAATGAAAGTCCCTACGGACGCACAACTTGGGTAAATGAGCGGGGGGCTTACCACTGGGCCAAAGAGGCCTTCACGCCATTGAAGGATAAACTGGAGCAGACTTAGTTATGTCGCATAGAGCAAGCTTCAAACATTAAAGGGAAGCCTGATGAGTATTGGCAAGTTGTTAATAGTACCGAAAAACGGTGATGACAGCTTGCGGCCACATCCGGCCAAGCCCGGCCAAGTTTCTGAAAAAAACGTAGCTAAAAACACGAAAAAGCAAAAACGCATTAGAGAGAGAGTTAGAGAGATAGAGGATAATAGTAAACAGTTAAAGGTTAAAGGTAAGGCCACAGTATTACAGCAAGAGGTGGGCGCCCCCCTTTGCGACAAGCGCCCGCCTAAAGGCAAGTGCCTGGGAAAAATAAGCAAACCTGCTAGGGCGCCAGTTAGTGACTGTGTAGCCAATGGCCCTGGTGAGGCTGAGGACGGCGTCGAGCATTGCCCTCCGCAAGGGCAAAGATGTTATATTTAGGAGGCGGAGATAGTAAACACAGCGAGTGAGCACGGTTCGGAAAAGCTCTGGTGGCAGCAGTAGAAAGGGTCTAAGCATGGCAGAAGCAATAGAAAAGCCTTTTACACGTGCTGATGTTGTTAGCGCCATAGAGCAAAACGGCGGCAAGGCTGACAACCTTGACCTCACAGGGAAACGGTTTGAGGAAGGGGTCAGTTTGGATGGACTGGACCTCAGGAGGATTGTCCTTATAGGTGCCCACCTTGAGAAAGCTTCTTTACGAGATGCCAATCTTGAAGGGGCTCTTTTGATGCATGCACACCTCGAGGGAGCTGATTTAGGGTTCGCTAACCTTGACGGAGCTGGTCTAGAAGAGGCCAACCTTCAGGGAGCTCATCTAATGTGGGCCAACCTTGAGGGGACTGACTTGAAGTTCGCCCACCTCGAGAGGGTCTATCTGCATGAAGCTAGGCTATCTCTTGATACCCAATTACATGAAGTGGACTGGGGCAACTACATTCTGGGGGAGGAAACGGAGAAATTCTTTGATGGAGCCGTACATAACTACAGACAGCTGAAGCAATGGTACACTAACGCTGGTATCTACGACGTGGCTGGCAGGTTCTTCTATAGAGAGATGGAGGCAAGAAGGAAATCCCGGCATTGGAAAGCCGAACCACACTTGAAGCTCTGGGACTGGATTTTGAGACTACTTTGCGGTTACGGCGAGAAGGCGGAAAGAGTTATAGTTTCAGCGCTAGTTCTTATGTTCGGGTTGTCAGTGGCCTATTTCTTTCTTGGTGCATTCAGTCCAGGCACATTCGCCGGTTGCCTCTATTACAGCATCGTCTCCTTTACGGCCGTTGGATATGGAAGCTGGGTTTACCCCGCGCCAACGAGTTGGGCCAAGGGCTTTGGAGCGGCGGAAGCGGCACTTGGGGTTTTCATGATGTCACTGTTCTTGGTGACTTTCACTAGAAAGATGACAAGGTAATTAGAGGCAAAGCTAATACCGTAGTCCGCCCCTCTTTACACGTTATCGTGTGCAGCGGTAGTAATTAAACCGCCGCCCGGGATGGGGCCAACAACCTGCAAGTCTTTGGCTCAAAAATTAGCTACGGCAAGGTGCGGCAAATCGCGGTAAACCCCGGCGCCAGAATTGTGAGGCGAGTACCGGGCGTACGACGGCGGAGGGTGTTTCATAGCTGGGCCAAAAATAAGTTGAAGGTAATAAGTCGAATAAATCAAGGCAAATGGGCTATTATTGCAGAGTTACTTAGCCCAAATAGGAGTAAGTCTATGAATGCGGTTGCACTTTGGATGTTTGGCCTTCAGTGTGTCTTTTTAATAGGTCACAAACGTAGCGAGAGGGAACTACAACAGCCAACCCTGAACTGTAGTAGTAATTTGCAGTATTACCCGTATCATCCCTAACGCTAGTCGGGAGATAAGCGACGCATACGCCAATTACTGAGCCATCACTTGCTAAGTAAACCGGGCCCCCACTATTTCCTGGGTTTACATTAATGTCTGCCAAATAAGAATCAGCTATATCAAGCTTTCGATAGAACTCTGGCGCTCCTGGCAATTTCAATTCTTGGAGGTCGAATGCCCACGATGTAGCCATAAAGCCACCGTTCGTTACTAAAACGGATTGGTTCAACGGATACCCAGAGACTCCGATAACAGCTCCATCCTCTGGCCTAGTAGGATTTAGAGTTACCGGTGCAAGTTCAAGCGCTGGTTTGTCAGCAAACATGCGCGGTATCCTTGCGCTCTTTAGCTTTAGCAGAGCTATGTCATGTACCTTGTCTGCTTCAATTAAGTCAAAATTCATGAGTGTAAAGTTGCCGCGCATGTTTTGAGTGTTCGGATATGCAAAACCTACTGAAACGTTCTTAAACTTTGACTCAATACTTTTCAAAGCGTTGAACCCGTTTTCCACGACATGATTCGCGGTAATGATATGACCTTCTAGACTCGCAACAAACCCAGTACCGAATGGTCCATGCAAGTTAATGGGCTGCCGGGTGGTACCTTCACCCGGAACATCATGCGCGTAGAAGGTGATTTGAACAATGCTCGGCTGTACACGTCTAATTGCAGCAGTTAAATCCATTTGACGTTCCTACCTAGTTTGGTCACTCACTAGATTCACTTCAGGTAATTAGCAAGCCTGACGTTGTTTCCGTCCTCGCATATCTCTAGATATTGGGCGCACGATGAAGCGTAGATATAAGAGTAAGAACGCAATGAAAATCACGTCGATAATTAAGAGTGGCCAGCTAAATTCCTTCGCTGGAATGCTGACGGCCAGCGCTACCATAAAGAATGACAGAACGAGTGCCGATGACAAGAATAGCGGAGGCTCAAGCACTCGGTCCCAAGGAAATTCATCTGGCTTTGGCAGCCCTAGGGTAGCGAAGAAGCTGTTTTCGGATTCATAAGTGTTTGCCTGTGGCCCCCGCATCCAGCGCAAGATTGCATTGGGCACAATGTCGATGTTGACGTCCCCAATTTGCCCCAGCAGAATAAGCCGCTTCCAGCGGAATCCACCTAATGCTAGGTAGAGGTATAACGGAAACCAGACAAAAGCAACGAAAAACAGCAAGTATATGGCGATGTACACCAGAACCCCAGCGGCGGTTACTGTGAGAGTAGCGAGATATTTGTAGAGTGCTGTAAACAGTATAGGTGCCGCTACCGGCCATAGCCATCCTGGTAACTCCGACCAAAATGTTCTCCTTTGAAAAACAGACTTATCATAGTCACGGAGCTTTCCGATGATGTCATCCAGCCGCTTTAGTGTATTTACATCCATATGCCCACTTGCAAGTCGTTCAACCTCCAAACGGTCAGTAATGGTACGTAGTTTGGACCGGATGTGAGAGCGCAAAAACATTCTGGCGAGGCGACGAACCGCGAGTAGTCGCCTCCGCTTTGTGTCAACCGGGCGGCCAATCTGTACAATGAGCTCGTTATTTGGGACGCGTCCGTGCCCAGGCAGTAACTCAACTGCGCGGAGTGCCTGCCTATAATGCTCCAGCAAGTTATCCAGCGCTGGTTCTATCGCATTGATGTCGAGCGATTTTGCCGGGTCTAGTGCCAGGCGTCCTCTTGATTCCATTATTCTATTATACTATGGCGGTATTCGAAGAACCAAAGGTCAACAGATGCCCCCTGTCTCCTACCAAGACGCAGGGGCAGGGCTTGGCGGGAAACGCCATATGGGGGCCCACAGGCAATCAACCAGCCCCGGTGGCTAACCGCAAGGGCCTTTACTACATCTAAGGCTATCAGCTAGCCCTCAACAATTGCATCCGCAAACGGGGCATAACGCCTGTGGGTATCGTGTATCTGCTCGTTTGTAACGTGCACATATAAATCCGCCGTAATGGCTATTGAAGCGTGCCCCAAAATCTTACTCAGGATGTGGAGGTCACCCCCGTTGTTCAAGGTGGCAGTGGCATAATAGTGTCTCAGAGCATGGGGACTGAAAGGCTTTACCCCACACCTTTTGCATTGCCGTTTGAAAGTCTTATCAAAGCTGCGTTCATCCAGGTAGCCCTTCGGATTGGCGGCGGGGAACAGCCAGGGAGAGTGTCCGTCCCGCTCAATCCAGGCCTTCAGCACGCTTGCCACATACGGCGCTACAGGCACCAGCCTTTGTTTTCTGCCCTTGCCCATAACCCTGATTTCCAGCTTCTCAAAGTTAATATCACCCTTCTTAATTGAGCAAGCCTCGCCTAACCTTAACCCGGTGTTTGCCAGCAGGGCGGTCATTGTTCTGAATTGAGGCGTATCTCTATGGTGGAAACACGCGCTTTGCAGCAGCTTGGTTACATCTACCTCACTCGGTATGTCCCGTTCATTGTATTTGACCTTGAACGAGTCCAAATTAGCCGTTGGGTTTTCACGCATCAACCTTGCTTTATGAAGGAACTTGAAAAAACTAACCAACGCCTTGCGCTCGCCGGCCACCCTGGCGGGGCTTACCTCATCAAGCCTTTTGGCTATGTAGGCTTGAATGCTCAAGTAAGTGGGCCGTGGGTCGCGCTTTAGATAACGCCTAACATCAGCCTCGTAGCCTTCAATCGTCCTTGGGGACAGATATCTGGCCTTGAGGTTGGCTACCCACGACGGTATGCCCTCTTCTAAGTTCTCCAAGACGGCCGTTTGTGGGGCCTTGCCTTGAATGAGGGCTGCCACCATTTGTTGGGCCAGTGCCTGAATGCGTAGTTCGAGGTCGGGTGTTATGGCGCTATTTGACATTTGGGTTGTTAGCCCGAAAAATTGAAGGGGAGCATCACTGCTCCCCTTAGCTTTTTCCTGGTGGCGGGGGTTGGATTTGAACCAACGACCTCCGGGTTATGAGCCCGACGAGCTACCACTGCTCTACCCCGCGTCGAAACTGCGCTTCATAAGGTTTTGTGCTCAGCCTGACGTAAGTCAAGGCCTCAGCCATTAGTACGGCTCAGCTAAACGGATTGCTCCGCTTACACATGCCGCCTATCAAGCAAGTAGTCTACTTGCGGCTTTACCCGGTTAAACCGGTGGGAGATCTCATCTTGGGGTGGGCTTCGCGCTTATATGCTTTCAGCGCTTATCCCAACCAGACATAGCTACCCAGC
>JALHUO010000140.1 GCA_022866545.1 Dehalococcoidia bacterium
CATGATAATCAGCTCTTCGCCATCCAGCTTGAACTCAGCGCCAGCGTATTTGGAGTAAATAACTTTGTCTCCCTTCTTCACATCCATGGCGATACGCTTGCCCTCTTCAGTCAACCTGCCTGGACCGACAGCAATAATCTTCCCCTCCTGGGGCTTCTCTTTGGCTGTATCCGGTAAAACTATCCCCCCTTTGCTTACTTCTTCCTGGGGTGTGGGTTTTATCGCTACCCTGTCTCCCAAAGGTTCAATTTTAGCCATATTCCCTCCTTTTCTAAATCTATTTTAGCACTCTACCCTTGAGACTGCTAACTTTCTATTATATCATGAAGACCCAAAAAAGCAAGAGATTTTTGCGGAAATTCAGCAAATTTTTCTTGAACTATTACACTAAACCGTGTATGATCTTCAATCGATGGAGCAAGGAAAAAAGGGAAAAAGGCAATGGAATAAGGAAGACGTGCGGGCGCTGAGGCAACATCTCAACTTCACTCAGGCAAAACTAGCTGAGGAACTGGGCACGCGGCAGCAAACAATCAGCGAATGGGAAAACGGGATGTATCGGCCTCGCGGGACATCAGCTACCCTGCTCAGCATAGTCGCCGAGCGTAGCGGTTTTATTTACAAAGCTAGAGAGAAACGGGATGAACCGAGGCAATAAGTGATCTCTTTTTTTGCACATGATTACACGTAATCGGATAAAATCCTCGGAAAAGCAGGCGGCGCTAATATGGCAACAAGCGGTCGGGGTCGAGCTCACCTCCACGCAAGACGAACTACTCAACGTAATCTACCCTGGGAGAATCAACGGTGATAACGGTCCCGACTTTCGGGATGCGGTCATTCTAAATAAACTTCGTTTGACGAAAGGGGATGTAGAGGTTCACTTCAGATCCAGCGACTGGTATAGCCATGAACACCATACTAATGCTGCCTATAACAACGTCATCCTTCATGTTGCGATGTGGCACGATTGTAATTCGCCTACCCTACTACAGAACGGCAAGCTGGTCCCCGTGCTATCTCTGGCGAAGGCATTGCAGCACCAACCTTATTTGCTGCCTCACCAGCTTCCCTGCTTCCGGATACCGGACCGCATGGACAGGCAAACTCTGCGAAAGCTATTGAACGCTGCCGGTGAAGAACGGTTTAAAGAGAAAGCAATGCATTTTCAGGCTGAAATTCTTGGCCCAGCGCTCAAAGCGCTGAGTGCTCGGGAGGCAGCGGGACAGGTGCTTTACCGAGGCATGATGCGAGCCCTGGGCTATGCTAAAAACACAAGGCCTTTTGAGGACCTTGCTGACAGAATCCCCCTCACTGCCATCGAATTCAGAGAAGGCCTGTCTCTAAAACAAGCAATGTTACTAGGCACAGCCGGGTTATTACCTTCTCAAAGAAGGCAAGGAAAGTTTGGCAAGGGAAAAGAAGTCCGGGAATTGGAGCAAACATGGCAGTCGGCGGATAAAAAGGCTGAAGCCATGAAGGAGAGTGACTGGAACCTCTCACGTATATACCCCAACAATTCACCGGTGCGACGCATTATTGCCCAGAGCTACCTCATTGAGCGTTACTCCGGCAGAGGCTTGTTAGCCGGGATATTGCAGCTAGTGAAGGACACACCTCTCTCCGGTAGACACAGCACATTGCAGAATAGCTTGACTGTGGATGCCGACGGCTACTGGCGCGACCATTTCGATTTTGATGCCAAAAGTAGAACAAAGATATCGGCTCTTCTAGGAAATAACAAAGCAGGTGAAATTGCCGTGAACGTGATACTACCCTTTGCTTTCTCCTGGGGAGAATTGGCCAGTGAGACAAAGCTAACAGACAGCGCTATAGGCCTTTACCGCAACTACCCCAGATTGGCGGAGAATTGCATAACTCGCCACATGGCGAAGCAGCTCTGTCTTGAAGACTTCTCCGATTTCACTGCCTGTCACCAGCAAGGCCTCATCCGCATCTTCCATAACTATTGCCGGGAAGGAAGATGCGGCCGGTGTCCTCTGGCTGGATGGACAGGCCCAGCGGATAGTGACAAAGTCCCGGAAACGAGGTATCATATAACTGGTGGGTAGTGCGCCGTAAGGGGAAACGCTAGAGACACGTTGATTCCTCGACACGCCACTCCACCGAAGGAGTAGCGGTTTTAGGAGTGTGCGCCTTCATGCTAGGCATCCGGGGCGAGGTCATCATTCGTCCCGGCAATAGAATCCACCAGAAGAGTCTCCATACGTGGAGACTCCTTGTTTTCTGACATGCAGAAGGAGGTAATGAATGACTGATTTCGGAAAAACACTCGTGGAATGTCTGGAATCTAGAGAATCGTTCGAGCGGATGGTCATCATGAATGACGAGAGAACA
>JALHUO010000141.1 GCA_022866545.1 Dehalococcoidia bacterium
ATGTAGAACGCGCGCCGAATCATCGCAGGGATATTTTTCGCAGGGCGAACGTGGATGATATTATATAGACTCTTTTTTTACATTGTGTTGTTCGTGTGAACACGAATGAAACATGCTCTTTCCCGGCGGCTCCATCCGCCGACGCGACATGAAAGGTGATCTGACCCTCGTGAAGCTTTTCTCCAAAGGTTTCAGTCAGAAAATCCCATATCAAGTTCACCAAAGAGCGACACGTCGCCCTCGGAAAGCCATAATCGGTTTCAAGGATTTGGAAAAGCCTCTGTTGAGCACTCCTAACCCACGGACCCTGGTAGATCAGCTCGCTATCGTCTATTTGTGCCATGCGCCGCACCAATTCCTGAATGCCTTCAAGGTATTTCAGGATGGAGGACATTTGGCCCATTAGTAAGAGCCGACATAATGCTTAACAAAAGAGTTAAAATAACGGTCGATTCTACCGTTATTTATATATAACCTACTTTATGGTATCTAAAAGGAAATGCGTTAGCAATGCGTTAGAGGATAATTATATTTTCGAAATGGAATTTTAAAAACATTTAACATGAGATGTTAAATGTTAAATATTTACTCTTCGCATCTCGTTTTTAGTTCAATCAGTACTTCTTTTAACGTTCTTGCAGCTTTTTGGGTCGTGAATCTAGAATAGGCTGTTATTTATAGATCCTATCTGCATATGCTACCTGAGGTGTAGCAAAATGGGAAAAAGAGGTCCGAAGCCTCGATTCTTAGACGTTGCATGTCCAAATGAGCAGTGTAGTCAATTCGGAATTGCTGGGAAAGGAAACGTCACTGTGTACGGTACTTACCAGATAAGTTCCGGTAAGATGAGAAAATATGTCTGCCACACATGCGGCACTAAGTTCTGCGATAGAACTAACACGGCATTCTATGACCTAAGAACGAACGAAGAAAAGGTTAAGCTGGCTTTAAAAATGGCCATGCGTGGAATGAGCGTTTTAGGGATAGCTGAGATCCTTGAGGCAAAACCATCTACGATAAGCACTTGGATATCGAGAGCCGCAAAGCATAGCGAAAAAGTCAATGAAGTGGTATTGAAGGATGTGGAGACTCCAAAGGTAGAGATGGACGAGGCATGGACTTTTGTGGGGAAAAAACACTGCCCAGGAAAGATGAATACGAAGACGAGGGAACTTGGATCTGGATAAGCATGGCCGCAAATTGCAGGCTGGTGCTTTCCCATGTTGTCGGTGAGCGATCTCAGAAAATTGCAGATCAGCTCGTTACAAATACTGCGAAAAAACTCATATCGATGCCACTCTTTGTAACTGATGGATTAAGACTATATACAGCAGCTCTTCGAAAGCAATATGGAAAACTACAGCAGTTCGCACCAACCGGAAAGCGAGGGCGACCTCGAAGTCCTAAATTAATAGTAGATGACCTACTAAAATATGCCCAAGTTATCAAGATGAGAGTCAATGGTAGGCTCAATAAAGTGGTCAAGAGGATCATATTTGGTAAGAATATAGACCCCAAGATGATATCTACGAGCTACATTGAACGGCAAAACCTGACATGCAGGCAAGATAATAACCGCATATCAAGGAAAACCATAGGCTTCTCTAAGAAGACTGCTGAATTGGATAATCAAATGACCCTATATTTCGCAAACTTCAACTACTGCCGAAAGCACCGCGCTCTAAAATATAGAAATGATAAGGGGATAACGAAGTTCAATTGTCCCGCGAAACAAGC
>JALHUO010000142.1 GCA_022866545.1 Dehalococcoidia bacterium
ACCAGCTCCATACAGATTGCGTCCACCAGCATATCGTTAAATTCTATATCGCTATACTCCCTACCTACTTCCCGGGCAGTATCCAGAAAAAGCCCGTCTGAGAATTTGAGTATGTTAGCCTTGTGAACCGCAGTGACCTTTTTTCTTCCGTTCTGTCGGGCATATTCAAAGGCAAATTTGACGATCCGCCGGCTCGCTGTCTCAGATATAACCTTCAAGCTTACCGCAGAGTCTTTGTTCAGCTTCTTCCCTGTGGCATGGAGGACGAGGTCCAGCAATTTCTTGGTTTCTGAGTCACCTCTGGCAAATTCGATGCCGGCATAGAGGTCTTCAGTATTCTCCCGGACCACTACTATATCCACCCCTTTGAACGGCGTTTCTATACCGGGGTACACCTTATAAGGACGAAGGCAGGCATAGAGGTCCAGGGCTTGCCTCAAAGCGACATTAACGCTCCGGAAGCCTGCGCCTATGGGCGTGGTCACCGGTCCCTTAAGGGCGACCTTGTTTTCCCTTACGGACTGGAGGGCCTGGTCAGGTAGAGGCGTGCCAAACTTATCCTGAGCCTGGCTACCAATGATAACAGTATCCCACAGGAAGTTGACCCCAGTAGCTTCCAGTACCCGCAGCGTCGCCTCAGCTACTTCAGGACCTATGCCATCGCCCGGGATAAAAGTTACTTTGTGCTGCATCTCAATAAATCCTAATTGCTAACTTCTAAACTCTAAACAAATCCAAGACCCGAATGCCCCAAATTCAAAACCCTCATCCTAGTAATGCTTTTGCGGCTTGAAGTCCTTATGCTTTTGTATGTACGGGATAAGCCCACCCTCTTCAAGGATGGCGGACATTATCGGCGGCATCTTGCCACAGCTTAGTGTAATACCGGAAGTCAAATTGGCAATCTTACCATCTATCACATTTATCTCCAGCTCATCGCCGTCCCCGATTTTATCGGTGTCGCAAAGCAGGACAGGCATGCCCTGGTTTATGGCGTTCCGGAAAAAGATACGTGCTGCCGACTTGGCTAAAATAGCATCGACCCCAGACATCTTGATGACCATCGGAGCATGTTCCCGACTGGAACCCAGGCCAAGATTTCTGCCCGCCACCAAGATCGATTTGCCTCCACCTGCCACTGATAAAGCCTTTACCTTTGAAGCAAATTCAGGCGCAGCATCCTCTAGGACATGCTTGGCCAGTTCAGGCAAGTTGCTCCTCAGATGGGCAAACCTGCCAGGGATAATATCATCTGTGGAGACATTATCCCCCAGCTTGATGGCTTTGCCTTTTAACACTAAATCTGGCATTACACAAATTCTCGGGGGTCAGTAATTTCGCCTTTCATGACTGAGGCGGCGGCAGTAGCGGGGCTAGCCAAGTATATCATAGCTTCAGGGTTACCCATTCTTCCCCTGAAATTACGATTGGCGGTGGACAGGCAAACCTCGCCATCTCCCAACACTCCCTGATGAAGACCGAGGCAGGCAGCGCAGCCCGGCGGTAGAATAATTGCACCAGCTTCAATTAAGCTCTGGATATGGCCTTTTTCCATAGCCTGAATTAGCACCTGCCTCGAAGCTGGCGCTATAAGCAACCTAGTACCGGGGTGTCTTTTCTTGCCCTTAAGAATCTCGCCAGCCACAGCTATATCCTCCAGGCGTCCGTTAGTACAGGTGCCAATGAATGCCTGCTGGATTTGGACTCCTTTCACTTGAGCCACGGGACGGACGTTATCAACAGCGTGGGGAAGCGAGAGCATTGGCTCAAGCTGACTGAGATTCACGGGTATGACTTGTTCGTAATTTGCTCCAGTATCTGCAGATAATGGCCTGTATTTGTCGCCCCGGCCATGCTCTCTAAGGAAGTCCCGTGTGATTTTATCGCTGGGAAACAAGCCCACCTTGGCTCCAGCCTCCACAGCCATATTGGCGATAGTGAGACGCTGTGACATAGTCATCCGAGCCAGGGCTTCGCCCCTGAATTCCAAAGCCCTGTAATTAGCGCCATCAGCGCCAATCTGACCTATGAGATACAGAACCAAGTCCTTGGCATAGACTCCCCGCGGGAAGGCGCCATTGAGCTCAATGAGAAAACTCTCCGGCACTCGAAACCAGATTTTACCCAGGGCTAAGGCTACGGCAACATCGCTGGAACCCATGCCGGTGGCAAAAGCTCCCAAAGCACCCGCAGTAACAGTATGAGAGTCCGCACCCACAATGACATCCCCGGGATTAGCGAAATTCTCCGCCATCAGCTGGTGGCATATGCCTTCGCCGACATCGTAGATGGGACAACCCGCTTTCCCGGCGAAGCGGCGTAAAAGGATATGGTCGTTAGAAAGCTGCTGAGCGGGACTGGGAGCGGCATGGTCCAGGAATACTACTGCCTGTTGTGGCTTGGCTAGAGCTTCAAAACCGCTTTCCTTGAACTGTCTTATGGTGAGGGGGCCGGTAGTGTCCTGGACAAAAGCCAAGTCCACATCGGCGATTACAACGTCCCCGGCCTTCGCCTCGCCATGCGATTTCAGGCTCAAAATCCTCTCGGCTAATGTCTGCCCCATTCTTGTTGCTTCACTATTTTAGTCGTCCCCTCTGCTATAATCAATAACATGTCTGAATACAAGCCAAGCAATCTGGGTTCGACACCATGCGGCACCAGCATTTTCCACTGGGGCCAGCGCACCTACATCATGGCGGTGGTAAATGTCTCCCCGGATTCTTTTTCTGGGGATGGAATAGCCGATGCTGAAGAAGCTATAGCCAATGCCAAGCGATTACCCTCCGAAGGAGCAGACATAATTGACGTCGGCGGAGAATCCACTCGCCCTGACTCAACCCCGGTTTCCATCGACGAAGAACTGCGGCGGGTAGTTCCTGTTGTGGAAAAGCTGGCTACGGAGGTATCGGTACCCGTAAGTGTGGATACATATAAACTGGAGGTAGCTCGGCAGGCTTTGGATGCCGGAGCCAACATGATAAATGACATCTGGGGACTGCAGAAAGAGCCCGCGCTGGCTGATTTAGCAGCTCAGAAAGGTGTGCCGATCATTTTGATGAGTAATCAGCGGGACTCT
>JALHUO010000143.1 GCA_022866545.1 Dehalococcoidia bacterium
AAGCCCGAACCCTTTCATGTCCAGACTGACAACTCTGTAGCCTTGAGCAGCGAAGAAGGGGGCATTATGGCGCCAGGAGAAGCTCGAACCTCCGAATCCGTGGATGAGCACTATGGTTGCTTGTCCTGATTCTGGATTCTGCTCTTCGACATAGACACTAGCCCCGTCAATGTCCAGAAACCGGCCATGCTCGCTGACAAGCTCCTCCGGAGATATGGCGGCTTGAGGCTCACCGAGAGGTATCAGGTAGGGAAGGACGCAAATAAGGAGAAGGACAGCCAATACTACGTAAGACAGTATCCGCAGCGCACGGTGTCTGCGCCAGAAGCTTCTCATAACTACATTATACTACGTATGAAAGCTCATATTGTCCGGTTATTACGGTTGCGCCGGATGCGTAATGGACAGCCATTCGGTTCAAGAACACATTCCCAAGCGGTGCTGTAAGGGTAATTGGACAACAGAGGAAATGAATTGTTTCCGTCCAACAGTATAGTGTATGATTTCCTCAGCAGTTTCTCTCAGGCCGCTGGTTGGAGCTAGGGTCTGTACTATCTTAAGGAGAGTCGTTGATGCGTGACAAAAACAAACTGTCGAGAGCCGACAGAGGGTTGCTATCTATTCTGACAGCCGTCCTGGCGCTTGCCTTATTCCTGAGCATTCCGGGAAATCCAGGGAATTGTGCAGGTGAAACCGAAGAGCTGTATTTCTGCATACTCCATACCAACGATATGCATTCTGAGCTGATACCCCATTCGCCGGCAGTAGACTACCGCCCCGGAGAGGAAAGCCCCGCCATAGGAGGGTTCGCCCGGCTGGCTACCGCTGTGGACGAGATCCGGGAAAACAAAATGAAGGAAGGTGAGCCGGTACTTCTGTTCGACGCCGGTGATTTCCTGGGAGGTGCGCCTTTCGCCTGGTTGGCCCTCGATGGTTATGCTGCAGAGCTTACTGTAATGCAGGAAATGGGATACGACGCTGTGACCCTCGGCAACCATGAGTACGATTATGGCGCCGATGTCCTGGGGCAGTATCTCTTACAGGCAGGATACCCCGAAGCCCATGAAAAAACACTGGTGCTGGCTTCCAACACGGAGGCGCCATCAGACCATCCGCTGGCTGCCCAGAGTCTCTACAGCAAGACGGGCATGTTCGAGTTAGAAAATGGCTTGAAAGTGGGAGTCTTCGGCATTGTAGGTGAAGGCGCCATCCGGTCGATGGGTGAAACCGGGGACATGCAGTTCCTGGACCAGCACGAGACAGCCCGTCGGATGGTGGATGACCTGAAAGAACAGGGCGCCGACGTCATCGTGGCGATAAGCCACTGCGGCGTGAGCGAGGACAGGGAACTGGCAAGGGCAGTGCCGGGAATCGATGTAATCGTAGGCGGTCACTGTCACACTGCACTGTTTGAACCGATCCTGGAGGGCACGACCGTCATTGTGCAGGCCGGTTCCGTGGGGATGTACCTGGGGCAACTGGAGCTGGCGTACAACTCGAACACCGACAAGGTGCGGGTGCGCAACGAAGAAAACGACCATTCCTTCCTTATTCCCATTGATGACAGCTTTGCCAGCGACCCAGAAATTGCTGCCCTGATTCAGGAATATACCCTCGATTTGAACGCCTACGTCGAGCAAGTCACCGAAGGCAAATTCGATGATGTCATGAGTACGGTAGCCAGGTCTAACTTCACCCTGTCCAACCTGCCGCCCCTCAATGAGACTGCGCTGGGCAACTTCGTTACCGACGCCATGCGCTTTGTGGCCCAGGAATTTACCGGCAAAAGAGTTGACATAGCAAGTGAAGCTGGCGGCAATATCCGGAATAGCGTGTTTCCTGGCACCATGGGACACTCGGCAGGGAACATTTCTTTCTACGATATTGCCGAAGCCACAGGCGTGGGACGCGGACGCGACGGCCGCCCGGGTTGCCCGATTGCGTCTGTCTATTTCACCGGCGAAGAGGTGCGGCATGTGCTGGAACTAAGCGTATTGTTGCAGGAACTCATGGGAGACTCCTTTTTTCTGCACCTCTCCGGCCTGCGGTACAGCTACAATCCCGCCAACGCAGTGCTCTTGACCGTACCTTTTGTAGACCTGCCTATTCCCACTATCCGTGCGGTGACCAGTGCCGAGCTTTACACGGGGGACGGGATTCAAACTGCGAACAGCGAACAATACGTCCCTTTAGGGCGTGGAGATGAAGAGCTGTACCACCTGGTCGCTAACGGCTACCTCCTGCTCTTCCTTCCCCTGGTGACAGATCTGCTGCCTCAACTGGAGATAGTCGCCAAAAACGCCGATGGAGAGCCAGTGCCGACGGACAGACTGGACGAACTGATCATACGTCATCCCGACGGAAGCGAGCTCAAAGTGTGGGAGGCGGTGGTGATGTACGCCTTGGCTCAAGGATCTGGAGCGGACGGGATACCGCAGATTTCCGGTTATTATGCAAATGTTGCCGGGCGCATAACCAAAGTCTGGACCTTTCCGCTGGTAGGGTGGCTTCTCTTGATACTGGCAGTCATCGTGGCTGGCATAGTTTACCTGGTGGTGCGCAGGAGAAGGCGTAGGATCTCCTGCAGGGATGCCGTACCAATCCAGCCTGCTGCAAATTAGGTAGTATGTCTCCGCAATAGACCCGGAGCGCTGGCAATCAAGCATAATACAGCCACAGCATGGATACAAAGAGATGCGTTCTCAATTAAGCTCGTGGTCAAGCAAGGGATTAGCTGTCCCGGGGGCTTGGTAACAAAGTCGGAAAGTGAGATAATACGGCGAAATATCTGAAATAGAAGGAGATTGGGGCAATGTGCGAATTCTGCCACAAGCATGGAGAAGGCCAGAAATGGTACCTGAGAGCAGAGAATTATTCGGACGATCTGTTGAGTGATTTGAAGCGGCGCAAGTTTATCGCCGATTTCTTTTCAGGTGCCGAAGAGCATAGACAGCGAAGGACGGACGTACGGAGACAGCAACCAATGCCCTGGTTTGTCAGAAGTGTACTAAGGCCGTATATCGTAGGCAGACAAAAGAAGGTACACTTCGGCCAAGTGCTGCCTATTGAGGATGTTGAGAAGGTCTTCGGTTTCGTAGGCAATATAGTTCGGCTTCCCTGTTATTGTCGCTACATTAACCTCGGCACTGAACAGAGGTTCTGCTACGGGATAAGCATGGCGCCACAGGAAGGGGAGATGTTCAAGATAATAAAGGAAATTGACATGGCCTACCTGACCGGCCCGGACACTTCCGGCCTGGAAGAGCTGACGAAGGAAGAAGCCCTGGAGAATTTCCGCCAGTATGAAAAGGAAGGCCTCTGCCATACCGTGTGGACATTCGTGGC
>JALHUO010000144.1 GCA_022866545.1 Dehalococcoidia bacterium
GAGGGAGAGAGGCGGGATAAGCTCAGAGCTAGCCAAACTAGAGGAGCAAGGAACAAGTTCCGGGCAAAAGCTTCAGGAAGTCTTCGTTAAGAAAGAGAAAAACCATGGATTCAATTAAAGAAGAACATATCAGCCTTGATAATGATGAGGCAGTGGCTGAAGGCTTGCTCAGCGACGAAGCCGAGGTCGAGGATGTCAGCACCTTAGCCGAAGAAGTTGAGGAAAAAGAAGAGGGCGAAGATTTCCTGGCTGAAGGAACCGAGGAAATCAAGCCACCGGCACCGCTGGAAGAACATGAGATAACAGATGACTCGGCTCGTATGTATCTTCAAGAAATTGGCAGAGTGCCGCTTCTCAACGTCAAGGAGGAGAAGCTGCTATGTCGGAAAATAGAGCTGGGCAGGAATTTGGACGCAATCGAAGAAAACCATTTCGGGAAGTACAAGAGGTTTCCTTCACCTGTCGAGATAGTCATTCAGCTGATCTCTCAATTAGCCAAGATGTACTCCGTTGCTCGGATTGTCGAAAAGCACATCGGTGTCGCCTCCTCCAAGAACGTGGTGGAGACGATCAAGAATCCTAAGTTTCGCTCCGCCATTGATGATGTCACAGACACATCGTTACTGGCGGCAACTGCCAAGGGCATAGGCAAAGGACCCACGGCAGCCGAAGACGCTATAGTAGGTCTTAGCGTAAACACTCAGCTTTTGCCGCCCCCACTGCTAGGACTTCTGGCTAGGGACAGGACTTCGTGGCAGAAGGTGAAGGCTCTCCTGATCAACGAAAAGTCCCTGTCGCGGATCGAGTCTCATAGTAATGAGTTCAAAGCTTACTTCAGGCAGGTGCAAACCGAAGCAAAGGCATCAGAAAGGCACCTTACAGAAGCAAATCTACGCTTGGTGGTGAGCATAGCCAAGAAATATATCGGCCACGGCATGCCTCTCCTTGAGCTCATCCAGGAAGGGAATATTGGCCTTATCCGGGCCGTAGATAAGTTTCAGTACAGAAAAGGTTACAAGTTCAGTACCTATGCTACCTGGTGGATCAGACAAGGCATCACTCGCTCCATAGCTGATCAGTCCCGTGCTATTCGGATTCCGGTCCATATGGTAGAAACGATCAATAAGCTGTTACGAACAATGCGGCAGCTGGTTCAGGAACTCGGGCGCGAGCCGAGCTACGAAGAAATCGGCGGTCGCCTGGATATGTCACCAGAAAGAGTAGAAGAAGTCATGGTTTTGTTCTTCCGTGAGCCAATATCGCTAGATATGCCCATCGGCGAAGATGAAGACAGTCGATTAGGCGACCTTGTTGAGGATCATGCCAGCTTAGCGCCGACCGAGGCAACGTCACAGCAGCTACTCAAGGAGCAAATAGATAAGGTGCTTGGTGAGCTTACCGAACGCGAAAAAAGGGTATTGCAGCTTAGATTTGGCCTCAAAGACGGACATGCTCGAACTCTGGAAGAGGTGGGCAAGGAATTCAATGTGACTCGGGAAAGAATACGACAGATTGAAGGCAAGGCTCTGCGTAAGTTGCGCCATCCCACCCGCAGTCGAAAGCTCAAGGGTTATCTAGACTGATTTCATCTCAAGGGCATGTCAAACACGGTCCCCATCTTTTTGGACAGCTTGCCTCGTGACAGTGACTTAGTCAGTTTTTGTATTTCACGAAACTGGTTGAGAAGTTGGTTAACATCCTTGGATGTGGTGCCGCTCCCGCGAGCAATGCGGCTTCGCCGCTTACCATCAATAATGGCTGGATTCCGCCGCTCCTCATAAGTCATAGACAGAATGATGGCCTCTATCTTCTTTAGCTGTTTCTCACCTTCGTCATCTGGCAAATGAGAAGCGAATTTGGAAAAGCCAGGTATCATTTCCACCAGTCGTCCTAGGGACCCCATCTTGTGGATTTGGCGCATTTGACTTAGAAGATCCTCAAGGTCGAAATGGCCGGCGCGTATTTTCCCTTCCAGATTCTTGGCCTGTTGCTGGTCAAAAGCTGTCTCAGCTCGCTCAATGAGGGTGAGCATATCTCCCATACCCAAAATACGAGATGCCAAACGGTCGGGATGAAATACTTCCAGCGCATCCATCTTCTCACCCGTGCCCAGGTATTTTATGGGCACCCCGGTAACAAATCTGATGGAAAGGGCAGCTCCACCTCGGGCATCTCCATCCATTTTCGTCAGTATGAGTCCCGTGAGCCCGATGCGACTGTGGAATTCTTGAGCTACCCTCACGGCATCCTGCCCGATCATAGCATCTACCGTGAGTAATACTTCTGAAGGCTGCACCAGAGATTTGATATCAGCCAATTCCTGCATCAGGGTTTCGTCAATATGGAGGCGCCCTTGAGTGTCTATTATGACCCAGGCGATTCCCATTTCTTTGGCCTGTTTTAGAGCATGCTGGCAAATTGTGGTTGATGCTACGGTAGCATCCTCACTGTATACCGGGATGTCGTGTTGCTTACCCAGTAATTTCAGTTGTTCAATGGCAGCAGGTCGGCGAGTATCAGCAGCTACTAATAAAGGACGCTGCCCCAGATGTTTGAGCTGAACAGCTAACTTCGCCGCCGTAGTGGTCTTGCCTGAGCCCTGCAAGCCTACGAGCAGAGCGACTGCTGGCAGATCAGTAACCGAAGCTAAACGGCTCGGCTGTCCCCCCAGGATAGCAATTAGTTCCCCATTTACAATCTTGATAATCTGCTGGGCTGGTGTTAAGCTGCGCAATACTTCAGAGACAAGAGCACGCTCTCGCACCTTGGTCAGGAATTCCTTGACTACCTTGAAATTTACATCTGCTTCCAAAAGCGCCAGGCGTACTTGACGTAAAGCATCGTCAATGTCCCCTTCGCTGAGCTTGCCTTTCCTGCCGAGGTTATCAAAGACAGCCGCCAACTTCTGGGTCAAAACTTCAAGCATATTACCCCCGAACTATTTTATTCTCGGCTAGATCACCTAGTCAACTCGTTCTGGCACCTCAAGAATTGCTATCCCAAATCACCAATCCTATTGCACTTGACTGGGAATCAGCATACCATATAGGTCTGATGGAATATCTTTGGGCACCTTGGCGAATAGAATATATACAAATGGCCAGAGAAAGCGGCTGTATTCTGTGCCAGAAACCCAGCGAAAATAACGACGAGGCGAATTTCATTCTTTATCGTGGTAAACACGGTTTCATAATTCTGAACGCCTTCCCCTATAATCCCGGGCATCTAATGGTCGCGCCCTATCGGCACATAGCAAATTTGGAGGAGTTAAGGGCTGAAGAAGCAATGGAACTTTTCGACATTGTCAAGAAAGGTCTGGGGCTTCTAAAAGAGGTGATGAAGCCGACTGGTTTCAATATTGGCCTGAATATAGGGAAGGTCGCCGGAGCCGGTATAGCGGAGCACCTTCATACTCACATCGTCCCCAGGTGGCAGGGTGACACCAACTTCATGCCGGTGTTATCTGATACCAAAGTCGTATCGGAAGCCGTTGGTGGTACATACAAGAAGCTAAAGGCGAAGTTATAGCATAGTTGCCAGCCTACCAAGCTTCTTGAGCTCATTTAGTAATTCACAAATGCAAAGGGATGTATTGTGTATTTCATTATTCTCCTGGGGATTGTCAGCCTATTCGGGGATGTAACCTATGAAGGAGCCAGGAGTGTTGCTGGTCCTTACATGGCTACACTGGGGGCGAGTGCTAGTACTGTCGGTTTGGTAGCTGGCATTGGCGAATTCGCGGGCTACGCACTGCGTCTGGCCTCCGGCTATCTTGTGGATCGCACTAAGACATACTGGCTTCTGACCTTTGTTGGTTACGGGCTGCTGCTGTCCATTCCTTTGCTGGCATTTGCGGGTCATTGGCAACTTGCTGCCGTGCTTATCATTTTGGAGCGAATCGGGAAAGCAATAAGAAGTCCGGCAAGGGATACCATGCTTTCTTATGCCGCAAAGGGAGTAGGTAGGGGCTGGGGGTTTGCCGTTCACGAGGCATTGGACCAGATTGGCGCTATCGTTGGCCCTATCGTATTTTCCCTAGTTTTCCTTTTCCACGGTGGCTATCGAGAAGGCTTCACTCTGTTATGGATACCAGCTTTGCTGACCCTGGTTGTTCTGACTATAGCCAGGAAGAAAGTCCCTTCACCACAGAAGCTTGAAGCACCTTGGAAGGTAGGCAGGCAAAACATCAGGGATAAACTCCCCAGGGTTTTTTGGCTCTACAGCGTATTTACTTTGCTTTCCGTAGCGGGGTTTGCCAATTTCCAGTTGGTTTCCTACCATCTGAAGGTCCAAGCTATCGTTCCAGATGCTCAAATTCCCATAATCTATGCCATCGCTATGGGTGTAGATGCTTTGGCAGCTCTTGTTATCGGCAAAACGTACGATAGAATTGGGCTCGTGTCGCTATTGGCAGTCCCTTTGTTGACCTTGCCTATTCCCTTTCTTGTTTTTTCCCATAGCTACAGCCTGGTGCTAATTGGTATGGTATTGTGGGGTGTGGTAATGGGCGTTCAGGAGACGGTTATGCGTGCCGCTATCGCTGATTTGACACCTATCGAGCGAAGGGGCTTTGCCTATGGAATGTTCAATACGGCGTACGGAGTTGGCTGGTTTTTGGGCGCTGCCCTGATGGGGCTGCTCTATGAGCTTTCCGTCAACTACTTAATCCTGTTTGTCGTGGTCATGGAGCTAATCTCAATTCCACTATTCTTCGCGGTCAAAAGAGCGGCTTAGCCATTTCTCAGAGTGAAAGCCGGAGGGGATTTCCAAAATCTGAACAAGATTGAAGAAGTGGGACCAAAGACAGCTTGATTTCAGGTAGCTAGAGGATATGACCCGAGTATCTTGATGAAAGTAGTCTCTTTTTGCAGTTCTCTCATAGCTTCTTGATAAACTTCGCCATCCAGGTGACCCTCGAAATCGACATAAAAAACGTATTCCCAGGGCTTAGTTCGGCTTGGTCTGGACTCCAGTTTCGTTAGATTTATATTTCTCGTGGCGAAGATACCCAGAATCCTGTACAGGGAGCCAGGCTTATGTTCAGCGGCGAAAACGAGGGAAGTCTTGTTTCTCTGTGCTGGTTTAGCCTTCTGCTTTGAGATGGCCACGAATCTGGTGTAATTATTGGCACTCGTCTCAATTTCCGGTGCCAGAATTTCCAGGCTATAAATATCGGCAGCCCTTTTGCTGGCTATGGCAGCGCAGTTCTTTAACTTTCTCTCTCTGATCATTTTGGCGCTGCCCGCGGTATCGTAACTAGGCATGATTTCAACCTTCAACTTGCTTAAGAATTCATCACATTGAGCTAAGGCTTGAGGATGAGAGTAAATCGTTGTTATATCCGCCAATCTTTCTCCTGGCAAAGCCATCAGGCAATGGCTTACTTTGAGAATGACTTCAGCAAATATATTCAGAGGATATCCCAATGACAAATCGTAGGTCTCGTTAATACTACCGGCTTGAGAATTCTCCAAAGGGACTACCCCGAAACCAACCTTATCCTGCGTCACAAGCTCAAAAACCTCTTTCAGCCGCATACACGGCACAAAGTCGATGGTCTTGCCAAAAAGCTTTGCGGCCGCATCCTCGCTGAAGGCGCCTCTTTCCCCTTGAAAAGCAACCTTGACCATAGTCCTATTGCAAAGTATAGTCTAAACCTCCTTCGAGCTGCCAGTGTGGCTTGATTAGCCTTTCCAAAAGTGAGGAGAAAATATCATGAAAACGGTAAACAATTCTAACCGCCCCAACCACATGCAGATAATCAAGATGACCTTGGCTGCGCCAGGAAGCAAGGCATAATTTGCAATGGGACCCACGCTACCTAAACCAGGCCCCACATTCCCCAAGGTAGCAGCCACTGCTGAAATTGATGTCTCTAAATCAAGCCCCAAGAAACCAAGCACTACTGAGGCTGCAACAGCAACAAGAATATAGAGAAAGACGAAAGAGATTATATCTCGGACTATTCCATCCGGGAGAGGCTTTCGGTTGTATTTCAACGGAATCATGGCGCTCGGGGAAATAGCCTTCCTCATCATCACCCTGGTATGTTTCATCAGGGTTAAGATTCGTACCACCTTTATTCCACCAGCGGTTGACCCACCACAAGCTCCGACGAACATCAAAGCTAGGAGCACTATCCTGGCGCTGGAGTGCCAGGAGCCGAAGTCGGCAGTGACAAAACCAGTGGTAGTCATGATTGAGATTGCCTGAAACATCTCTTTTCTATATGAGCTAAAGCCTTGCGAAAGTATTAACAGAAGGATAGCGGCCGCAATAATGATGACGTAAAGCCTGAACTCATCGTCTTTGAGTGCCTTCCAGTGTCCCCGCAAAGCATGGTAGTGAACTATGAAGCTCATGCCTCCTATGAACATGAAAGCCATAATGATATATTCTGCTAGGGGACTTGCGTAAGCTCCAATGCTTGCCGTAGTGGGTGCGAATCCGCCGGTAGAGAGGGTCGAGAACGAGATGCAAATTGAATCGAAGAGCGGGAGCCTGGCCCAAAAATAAAGGAGCCCTATCTGGGCGGCCGTAAAGCCCGTGTAAATTGTCCAGAGTAACCTGGCCGTGGTGCTGAATCTAGGGCGAAGCCTTTCGGGCAACGGGCTGGGAAACTCGCGGTCAAAGAGCTGAGAGCCTCCTACCCCCAGTCTGGGCAAGATAGCAACAAAGAGAGCAATCACCCCCATCCCACCCAGCCAATTAGTAAGGCTACGCCATAAGAGAGCGCTCTTGGGTAATGCTTCTACCACCTGCAGTATACTAGCCCCAGTGGTGGTGAAGCCTGACATGGCCTCGAAAAAAGCATCCAGAAAGCCCAACCCTAGAAATACATAAGGCAGCGAACCGAGGACGGTGACGAGAAGCCAGCTGAAAGCTACTATGGTAAAACCATCGGCACGCTCTATTTCCCTTGCGGTTCTTAATCCAAACTCAAGAATCAGGCCGACACCGAGAGTGAGCAGTAGTGCATACAAGTAAATGTGCCAATTTGCCTCGCCATAGTAAATAGCTGCACATAAAGGAAAAATGTAGGCTAAGGCGAAGTACTTCAGGAACGAGCCAGTGACGTGTAGGGTTAACCTTACCCTTTGGCGAACCATTTGTTCATGAATTCGGTCCCCCTTTTGGCAACTTCCCGATTCACAATGAGAGTCAGCCAATCTTTAGGCCGTATCTCCTTGTCCTCATCCAGATATCTTTCCCCTCTTTGCACCAGGAGGACCTTTACACCGAGTGGGGTTGCAAGCTCAGAAACACTCCGCCCGACACATTTCATGCCTTCCTCAATCTCTATCTCGAAGATGTCTGCCTTCTCGAAAGAGAGAAAATCCTTGACATAAGGCTGTGAAATCATGCCACGAATATGTCTAGCTGCCACCATGTCCGGGTTAACCTGTAAATTGATTCCAGCCTGCTTGAAGGTTTCCACATGCTCGGCTGCATCTACAAGGGAAATCACCCTTTTTACCCCCATCTCCTTGGCCATCATACAAATCATCAAATTCTCCGAGTCATCGCCAGCGGTGGCCACAAAGGCATGGGCATTCCTGACTCTTGCCTCTTCGAGGGTGGACTTCTGGCTGGCATCTCCCGCGATGGCCACAATTTCGGAATTGTCTGCTAGTGCAGTGCATTTGGCAGGGTCCCGGTCTATTACCAGTACTTCATTGCCTTCCTTGGCAAGGAGCTCCGCCAGATGCTTCCCTATATCACTTAAGCCAGCTATTACGATATACATTGCTTATCTTCGATAGTGAGTTGATTCTGTCATACTTTCAATGAATCAGGAGACTAATATTGAAGAAGGGGCTTCAGATCAAGAAGCAAACAGACTTGAAGGTTAATCTAGAATACCAAGCACTCTCCATGAACATACCCAGCTATTCCACAGCTTTTAAGCATCGAGCGATTTTACCCTCCCCCAGTATGCTTGTCAAGTACTGAGTTCATAGAGAGGCAATTCCCCTTCCCAACTCTTTTAGCCAGGTTAGTGATTTGAGCTCTCGCTGCACAATATATCTTATGTACTCGCACAACACTTGCTCCAACTCCCGGGATAATTCCGGCTTTACTTTAACCCGCCTTGAAGTAGCATAATCACAGCTTTGCCACAAACGAAGAACCTTCAAGGCCTGGACCGAAAGGGGAAGAGAGGTTTTTGCTGAAGTAACCTCAATTTGCTCGTAGCGGCGATTTTCTTCAGAATCACAATGAGGGCACAGGAGACCACCCTTGCTGGGGCTAAAGAAATTGACTACCGGCCTGAGGGGCAAATCACAGTTAACACATCGATGCAACTGAGGACGGTAACCGAGGTAGTGAAGAAGATGTAGCTCAAAATAACGCAATGCAGTCTCACTGCTATCCGGTTCGCTCAACTGTTGCAAGATATAGAGCAGCAACTCAAACAAAGGGAGATTCTCCCCGCCCTCGACAGTAAAAGAATCAATAAGCTCTAAGATATAGAGGCCACAAGCCATGCGCCATAAATCACTTTTCAAAGCCAGGAAACCGTTTATCGTTTGACTCTGGGTAATAATATCGAGATTGCGCCCTTTAGCTAGCAACATCAAGCTATATGTCAGTGGTTCTACGTTGCCGCCCAATTTGCTCCTGGGACGACAAGCTCCCTTGGCCACTGCCCGTACCTTGCCAAATTCTGGAGTGTAGACAGTGATGATCTTGTCGAACTCGCCCAGCTTAGTTTGTTTTAGGATGATGCCTTCTGTTTGATAATTCCGAGATGTACCCACCTTAAGCCCAAAAACTCTAAATACTGAATGCCAAGAAGATCCAAATCTCTAATTAAAGTCCAAAGCCTCTTTCATGGGGAGCGACTGGATTCCAGCAAGTTTGATAGAGATTCTGCCCAGTGCTGTTACTCTTCCTGTTCGTATTATACCCTCACCGGCGCGACAACAATAGTGAGGCTCAGCTATCGGAGTCTGCGTCTAAGGTTTTTTGGAATCCTTCTCGGCGTGGTTCAACACCAGGTTGATGGCATTGGCGGCGGCAGCAAAGGAGTAGTACACAGGTAACCCGGACGAGATACAACCGCGAATAGCGCTGAGAATAGCTTCAGCCTCTTTCGGCAGAATACTGGGTTCGAGCACCATAGCTACCGGCTTGGGGAGAAGGCCTTGATTTATGGAGAATCTGCTCATTAGTAAATTCAGGTGGTCTTCCGAAATCCGAGACGTTGTGAATTGCCCCGTCCTGACAAATGAGACTATGAAGTCGGCCCCATCCCACTTTGATAATATGCTGAAGGTTTTGATTACGCCCTCAAGGTTCGTCATAGCTTGTGAATAGTCCACGGGATTTCGCAAGATATTGCCTGCGATGGGAGTGAACTCCCGTATCTGAGCAATGAGCTCCGGGGGTAGTGGCGGGACTCTTAGCCCTCTGCTTTCGAACTCGTCCGCAATCAGGACACTTGCTCCACCTCCAGCACCGAATAACACCGCATTCTTGCCTCTGGGGAGTGGCAAGAACAGAAGTGTGACCAATACATCGATCATCTCTTCGATGCTACTGACACTGATGATTCCCAATTGCTTGCAGAAGGCGTCCCAGGTAGTCCGGCTTCCAGCGAGTGCTGCGGTATGGCCGGCGGCTGCCCGAGCGCCTCCCTCGGTAGCCCCACCCTTAAGCAATATCACTGTCTTTTCCTTTGTTGC
>JALHUO010000012.1 GCA_022866545.1 Dehalococcoidia bacterium
AGCATCAAGTCACATCGCAAAGCTTCTTTCTCCGATTCCTCCATGACGTCCGAAGGTATTGGCTCCTTGAAGTGAACCACATCATCCTTCAGGACAGCACCGCACTTGCAGCGAGGGGGAAGCTCATCCAGGGAGACTTCTTCCCAGGCATACCGTGAGCCGCAAGAAATACACCTCACCGCATTGACACTGCCGTGATATTCTAAGACCCTCTTGCTCCCCGCCTTCTTATGCAGACCATCAATGTTCTGCGTGATTACACACTTCAGTATCCCCAGAGCTTCGAGTTCAGCCAGGGCATAGTGACCTGAATTTGGCTCAGCCCCTCTGGCCTGTCCATGAAACTTCCCATATGTCCCCCGTAGCTCCAGTATTTCCTCCCAATATGCCCTGGGGTTGTTCAGGAAAAGCTCGTATCGTTCGTAAGCCTTAGCCTCAGCCTCCTTATTCAGAGTCCAGATGCCCTTTGGTCCCCGGAAATCGGGTATGCCTGATTCGGTTGATATGCCTGCCCCGGTTAATGCAATGGCATATCTACTTTTCGCCAAATCCCTGGCCGCCCGCTTGATTAAGTCCTCCATTATTTACCCAAAAATCATTATTATTGTGGCAAAATCCAGCTTGTTTGCCAAACTCATCAAAAAGAGAGCGTTTAACAACATCCAGTTGTCATTCTGAGCCCTTCGCTCTTTGTCATTCTGAGCGAAGCGAAGAATCTAAGCCCGCTCAGGGTAAACTCCGCGAAGAATCCTTCGTATAGCTCAGGACAGTGTCTTGAGATTCTTCGTCGTCCAAATTCATTTGGACTCCTCAGAATGACACCACTAAACGCTCTCTCACAAACATCCTTCAGGCGAAGCCAATTCCCTCTATCTCTAGAAGACCGCCACTAATTTTTGTTCTGGCGCCGAGAAATTCCTCGATCAGCCACAGGTTTGTCTCCACATGTTCAGTAATGCGAGGGACTGAATACCTGGTGACCCCCTCGGCTAAGCCAGCATAGATTATGAGTTGGTCTGCGATATATCTATCAACTGCGGCGCCAGTTTTAACATCCTCTATAAACCTCTCAGCCACATATCTTCCGATGGATTCCGAGCTCCTGCCTGGCCTCCCGGCCCTGTCGGAACCCATCCGGTTACCCAAGTTCGTCTCGGCATATATCGCCAGGGCTGCTCCTTCTTGAAGGGAGCTTTCATCTTCGATTTCCTCAATTTCGGCTTTATACCCATAAGAGCTTAATACCCTCTGACATTCCGCCGCCATCCTCTGGCTTACCCGCTTTCCTTTCAAATGCGAGGAAAGCGCTATGCCTTTGATACTGAAAATCCCCCCCTGCTCGGTAAGATTTAACGGCTTCAATTTCCCCGCCGGCTCCACTCTAACTTCTATAATCCCACCGCCTCTTGGCACATAGCCAGGACGGATTATGTCAAATTCAACCCGGACACCCATTTGCTTTAGAAACGGAAGCAAAACAAACTTCATATGATAAGCCGAAGGGGCAAAATCCTGAAACAGCCCGCCTTCCAGCCTGAATTTGGAGGGCTTTGGGGCAAAGCAAGCCAAAGGCAAAAGCGTCTGGGCTATCATGGTGGTTGAGCCCGCCGTCCCTATATCCCAGCTATACTCTCCTCCATTGAACCTTCCTCTAGGTGTGTAGGTAATCTCCTTAGAGCCCACTGAGGCATTTTCCACCATGCCATGGCACATCTCCTGGCAAGCCTGCACCACTTTAAGATGCTGCGCCCTTAAGCCTGGCTTATCCCTTCCCGCCCTGATGTTCTGTATTCTTATTTTCTTACCCAGCAGGCTGGCCAGCGCCACAGAATAGCGAACTATAGTCCCGCTCCCCGACTTCGCCCCACCATCTATAGTTATCATGTGGACTCACTCTTATCTCAATAAAAAGTCCCTTCCGGAGCCTCTTCGTAATCAGGAATTTACCCGAACACCATCGGACTTCAACGCAACTTAGGGCACAGGAAAGTTGTTTTTGGGCTGGCTAATTTATTACCGCCGGAATCCCCACCCCAATCTCCCCAGATCTGCCCTTCTCCGAACGCTTCCGGTCAGTAATCTGTCCGAATTGAAAATGCGAACCGCTATCCCGACCATTATCACCGTGAAAACTGCTGTGTAAGCAATGCCACCGATTACCAGCAAGTAATTATCCAGCATGAGAGCCCGTATGGCCATCATAGGGTGGGAAAAAGGTATGGCAAACACCAGAACTTTCAAGACGGTGGGAATGGTATCGAAATCTTTTAACATGACGATGAACGTGGAGATCAGAGCCAGGGCGGTTATCGGGAAGACCAGTGCCTGGGCACTTCTATAGTTCTTAGCAAATGTTCCCAGGACTATACATAGTGCAAGCCCGGCTAAAAGAGCTACGAATAACGAAACCCCTATCAGTAAATAATCCTGCATGCCCAGGGCCAACCCAAAATCCGCCAGATTTATATCTGAAAACTGGAACGAAGTCATGTAGCGTGAAAATCCAATCATGTAGATAGCTGCCATTATCAGCCCCACCAGAGCACTACCCACCATTTTGCCAATTACTATCTGGCTTCTTCTTACAGGCAGGGTTAGCAATGTCTCCAGGGTTTTGTTTTCCTTCTCCAGTCCCATCGAAGATATTACGGAGGCCCCTGCCATGATTATGAGCATCATTACTACTATTGGAATAACTATCGATTGCGACATAAGCATATTACTCAGCGTACTTGGCGATAGTCCCTTGATCTCCTTTCCCTTGAAAAATGTGGTGTCAACCCTTGTCGTCGGGTTCAAGACCAGGGCCGGGTCCGATGAGCTGCCCTGCTGTATCAGCGTCTTCGATATCTCCTGGTTCACCGCCTGGATAAGCCCTTCCATCGTGCCTGAGGATATGGAATCCATCATCCCCGCCCCTTTCATTATCCAGTAGATTTCTATTTCCCCGGGACGATTGTCATAAATGTTTTGGCTGAAGTTTGCCGGTATTGCCAGAAGCGCAACTCCATTCCCTTTCCTCACTTCTTGCAGGCCTTCTTCAGTATCAGTGCCATTAAAAACAACCTTTGCATTCTCAGTAAGAACAGACATGGCTACAACAGAAAAACTGCCAGCGTCCATATCCACAATTCCTATGACTGGCTTCTCCTTTATGGTTTCCCCGACGTTGCCAATCATTTGCCCCACCAACCCATACACTATGGCAATAACCACTATCGGGAGTATGGTTGAGAGGATAAACAATTCCTTGAATTCTTTCTTTATTATGTTGCCAATCATTTTATTGCCTTAACGAAAGCCTCTTCTATGTTTCGAGCGCCATACTTGTCTTTGAGATCCGCGGCCGTGCCACTGGCAACTATTCTCCCATCGTTTATCAAAGCAATGCGGTGACATAAGAGCTCTACCTCAAGCATATTATGCGAAGACAATAAGACCGCTACTCCCGCCTCAACTGCGCTATTCATTATCCTCCTTACCTCTTGAGCATTTATCACGTCCAAGCCAGTGGTAGGCTCATCTAATATTGCCAGCCTCGGGTTTACCATTAAAGCTCTACCCACGAGCAAACGCCGTGTCATTCCCTTGCTGTATGTATCAACTTTGTCGCTTATCCTCTCTCCTAAATTGGCTATTTCCAGTCCTCTCTGGACCATATTCTGGAATTTCTCTCCCTCGCAGAAGAATTTGGCGATAAAATTCAGGTACTCTTTGCCTGTGAGATTTTTGTAGGCACCCGCCTCTTCGGGCAAATAGCTTATGATCTTTCTTACCTCTCCTGCCTGTTTAGGAAGTTCATAGCCAAAGACTGTTATCGAGCCCGAGGTTATTTGAAGCAGCGTGGCAATAGTTCTCAATGCGGTTGTCTTTCCCGCACCATTAGGACCTATCAGACCAAATATCTCCCCTTCGCTTACTTCAAAAGAGATTCCCTTTATTGCCCTGAAGTTCCCGTAGTCCTTGACCAGCTCTCTAACTTCTACTGCTTTCATTCATATCACATATCGCAACAGCTAAAGGAAGTTCTTGCGAAGTAAGAATTTAGTAAGTGCCATAAGGTACGAAGCTTTCATGTTTTGTTATATGCAGTGCCGTATATTCGAAGCCTTCCATGATTCTTTATTCTTTTTTTTATCAAAAGATGGAATTGCATCAAAAGTAACTTCAT
>JALHUO010000145.1 GCA_022866545.1 Dehalococcoidia bacterium
ACTGCCAAAAAGCTGCGTGAGCTCCTTTATAGCTCTTTCTACGTAACTGACCATACCACCCACTTTTACATTCTCGCCGGACCTGATTTCGTTATGGGCCCGGACGCTTCACCTGCAGAGCGCAATATCCTGGGAGTAATCGGCAAGGTAGGATTGGAGCTAGGCGGTGCTGTAATCAATACCCGTAGACAGAATCACTGGATTATCCAGACGGTTGGTGGCCGTCCCATACACCCCTGTTTTGGATTGCCTGGCGGTGTGAGCAGAGCCATAAATGAAGAAGAGAGGGCCAAGATAGAGGAGATAGCCAAAGGATCGGTAGAGTTTGCCAAGTTGACGCTTAAAGTCTTCGACGATGTTGTTCTCAAGAACAAGGCTTACCTGGACATGATCCTGAGCGATACCTTTACCCAAAAGTCTTATAATATGGGCTTGGTCGATAAAAACAACAAAGTCAACTTTTATGATGGCAAAGTTCGTGTGGTTGGCCCTGATGGCAAAGAGCTCTGCAAGTATGGTCCCCGAGAATATCTGGAACATATAGCTGAACGAGTCGAACCCTGGACATATCTCAAGTTCCCCTATCTCAAGAAAGTTGGCTGGAAGGGTTTTGTTGACGGGAAAGACAGTGGAGTTTATCGGGCCACACCTCTGTCCCGGCTGAATGCTGCGGACGGCATGGCCACCCCATTAGCTCAGGCAGAGTATGAAAGGATGTACTCTACTCTCGGGGGCAAACCAGTCAACTATACTCTGGCGACCCACTGGGCACGCCTGATTGAACTCCTTTACGCTGCTGAAAGATTGCTGGAACTTAGCCGAGATCCGGAAATAACCAGCCCGAATATTCGCAACATACCGACGGCAAAACCCGATGAAGGAGTGGGCATTGTTGAAGCCCCGAGAGGCACTCTCACTCATCACTACATAACGGACGAAAAAGGCGTGATAAAGAAGTGTAACTTGATTGTGGGCACTACCAATAACCATGCCGCTCTATTTATGTCGGTTAGAAAAGCAGCTGCGGACCTCATAAAGCCTGGAGTAAAGATAACTGAGGGCTTGCTTAATCGTATTGAAATGGCATGGCGTCCCTATGACCCATGTATGTCTTGTGCTACCCACGCTTTGCCGGGCCAATTGCCTCTGGAAGTGACCATCTATGATGCCCAGGGCAACGAGGTCAAGAAGCTAAGCCAGGGCATTTAACAGCAGTTGTAGTAAGTCCAAATGAAAACCCTGGTTTTAGGGATGGGGAATCCTATTATGACTGATGATGGGGTGGGGATTCAGGTGGCACACGAGGTGGCGAACCAACTCAACGACCCCCAGGTAACTGTAGCTGAAACAAGTGCAGCTGGCCTTAGCCTTCTGGATTCGATCGTAGGCTATGATAAGGTTATCATCATTGATGCCATCCAAACCGAGAAAGGGCAGGCAGGGCAGATATATCGAATGAGGACTGAGGATTTCTCCCTCACCAAGCACCTTTCCTCACCTCATCAAATAAATCTGGCCACTGCTCTGGAATTAGGCAAGATGCTCAACTTAGCAATGCCCCAAGAAATCACTGTATTCGCTGTAGAAGCCAAGGATATTACTAGCTTCGGCGAGAAATGCACACCCGAGGTAGAGCAGGCAATTCCCGAAGTGGTTAAAATGGTGCTGCAGGAATTAGATGCATAACATAATCAATGGTAAAAATTGGCAGCTTATTGCCGCGACAGGCGTGGAAAGAGATTTTGACTTGTACCATTTACCCCTAGCATAAGATATATTATTCCAGGACTTTTGCGAGGTAAGAGTCTGATGTATGGCAGTTTACAGGAATAGAGGATAAAAATATGCTTACAGTTTGGGAAGCAATGAAAATGAGGCGCAGCATCCGTAAATTTGCGCCGGATGATGTCCCGGAAGATATGGTGAACCAGATGCTTGAAGCAGCCAGGCTGGCACCATCGGCGAGCAACCGTCAGCCGTGGCGCTTCCTGGTAGTGCGAGACAGAGAAATCAGGAAGCAACTCAGCCATATATGCCTGGGACAGCAATTTATCGAGGAAGCACCGGTAGTAATTGTCTGCTTCGGTGATTTTGAGCGATACTCCGACACAGCCAGGAAGAAGAGACGACAGGAATCCGTGGATTCAGGAGTGACGAATACGGCATCAGGTCGTTTTGCTGATCCCGAGTTTATTGCCTATGTGTACTCTTTACCTGTTCCACCTCGCGAGCAATTGGTTACGCCGGTGGTGGCGAATACCTATATTGCTATTGAGCACCTGGTGTTGATGGCTATGGCGCTGGGGTTAAGCACCTGCTGGGTAGGGGCATTTGAGGACCCTGCCGAGATAAACCGCTTGTTCGGCCTGGTTGATACGTTATTGCCAGTGGCCGTAATACCGGTAGGCTATGCTGCTGGGGAGATTCCTCCACCTCGGCCGCGGCTTCCCCTTGAGGAAATACTGGTCAAACCGCAGATGCACGCTGCGGGCAAAGAAAAGTGAAACTGGAATTGCCTAAGGTTGCCCTTTTATACTTATTCGCCGGCGAGATAAAGCCCGCTTTTGCCTCCACTCTTCCTTATCAGATGAATCTCTCCAATGGTCATACTTCTGTCCACTGCCTTGCACATGTCATAAATAGTCAGAGCACTTATAGATACCGCTACTAGTGCCTCCATTTCAAATCCTGTTTTCCCTATCCCCTTAGTGCTGGCGGTGATCTCAACATAATTGCCCTTTTCAGGCAGACAAAATTCAACTGTAATGTGGGTGAGCTGGAGAGGGTGACATAGAGGTATAAGACGGTGAGTTTCTTTTGCGGCCATGATTCCAGCCGTTTTTGCCACGGCTAAGACATCTCCTTTTTCTAGTTCCCCTTTACGGATAAGTTCTAAGGTTGCGGGCTTCATCTGTATCTTGCCTTTGGCTACTGCCTGGCGTTGTGTTTCTCTTTTCTGGGTAACGTCTATCATGTGGATTTGACCTGACTCCATTCTCAACCTCCAATCTGCGACATTTTTCGCTTCACCGGCCTGGCATTCCCTCCCTCTAAATGATGATGCTCTGGCTTAGAAGCAACTGCCTTCAAGATCAGGCGTCTTAGTTCTTCCGTCGAGGCATTATTGCGTAGCGGCATTTTTAAATCAATCTCATCTTCTCCCAGAAGACAAGGGCGTAGTCTGCCATCCGGGGTAAGTCGAATGCGGTTGCACCGGGAGCAAAAGGGAAGCTCCGTGAGGGGACTGATGAAGCCTATAGTGCCCTTGGCTCCAGCTAAGCGATAGTATCTAGCCGGTCCGTTGCCAGTTATAGACGGACAGGGCTCAAGCTTGCCAAGCAAACTAATCCGTTGTCGCACTTCGACCGAAGGTACAAACTCTGCCATACCCTTGAAGGGCATAAGCTCAATGAATCGGACATGGCATCCCTCTTCGCAGGTCATCCTGGCAAAATCCAGTATCTCATCATCGTTTATGCCCTGCATGACCACCGCGTTTATCTTGATCGGATCGAAGCCAGCTTTCTTTGCTGCTGAGATGCCCTCAAGAACGTCTTTCAGTCTTCCAAGACGGGTAATGTACCGAAATCTATCGGGTTTAAGCGTGTCCAGGCTAAGATTGATTCTGGACAAGCCTGCTTGCCTGAGTTCTAGAGCATAATTCTTCAGAAGGGTCCCATTTGTTGTCAAAGACAACTCTTGGATTCCCCCTATTCGAGAAAGCATCTTAATGAGCTTGGGCAGATCAGCTCGAACCAGGGGCTCGCCACCAGTGAGCCGTATCTTGTTGATGCCCAGCTCTGCTGCTGCTTGGACGATAATCCGAATCTCCTCGTAAGATAAGATCTCGCCGTGTGGCATCTGAGGGACACCCTCAGGTGGCATACAATAGATGCAGCGCAGGTTGCACCGGTCGGTAACTGAAATTCGCAGGTAATTGATGCTCCGTCCGAAGGAATCAAGAATGCCGGTCATTTGCCTATTCCCTTTTCCATGATATGCACCCCGGTAGCTTTGAAAGTGGCACAGACTTCCTTGCCTACCTGTAAATCCAATTCTTCCACTGATATTCTGGTGACTAGAGCTACTAGACGAAAGCCACAATCTATTTCCACCCGGCTGAGCGGTCCAAGGGTGGTTACTCGGGTGACCTTGGCCTGAAAGGAATTCCTCGCTGAACTCCTGACTGCCGTCTGGTGACAGCTGTCAGCTA
>JALHUO010000146.1 GCA_022866545.1 Dehalococcoidia bacterium
AAGACTACCGTCCTGCCTTATGATGAAGTGATGAAACTCATCGATAGAACTGAGTATATCGCTGCTGGGACCTGCGTCTGCCGTCACCAGGGCGATCTACTTGACAGGCCCTGTGACAAACCGAAAGACAACCTTTGTATGATTTTCGGCCCGTCGGCGCAGTTTGCTCAGAGGTATGGTTTCGTTAACCTCATTTCCAAGGAGGAGGCTCGCCAGAGAATTGACGAAGCGGAGAAAGCCGGACTGGTGCATAACTACGCCAACAGCCAGGACAGATACATCGACCTGCTGTGCAACTGCTGCGGCTGTCATTGCTTCATACTCAGGGCAGCTAAACATTCTCCACGGCCCAGCCAGTTCGTTATCGCCAACTGGGTAATAGACATAGACGACGATGCCTGCGTCGGCTGCGGCGTCTGCATCGACCGCTGCTGGATGGAAGCTTTGAAAATGGATGGCAATCTGGTGGTCCGCGATTTCCATCGATGCATTGGCTGCGGCATCTGCCGTTATGTTTGCCCGTCGGACGCCATGAAACTGGTACCCCGAGAAGCCACCTCCGCCAAAAGCTGATGTAGTTCGAATCACGCGTAGCAAGAGGTTTGACCCTGGAAGCCGTCGTCTGGAATCGAGGAAATCAACCATGGGCGTTGGAGAAATATGTTGATATGTGACAACCATGGTCCTATGTCTGAGCCGCTAGGCAAGCCCGCAAGGACTAGACAAGGTCGGCCCAAGATGCTACTTTATTCATAGTCTATGACAGGAGGTGGCGAATGACCTATAAAAGGTACGATATGCTAACGGTGTTGGTGTGGGTGATTCTGGGGGCTGCGCTAATAGTTCTCGGTTTTTTTCTAAACAGGCCTGACTTCGGGGAAAGGGTGTGGTGGGTGGTAATGGGTGTGGGAATAGCCCTGGTGGTCGTAGGAATTGTCAGTATCGTGTTTAGCATGAGACAAGATGTCGAGTTGGATTGTCCACATTGTGGGGGGAAAGTAGTGCCGCGGGTGAAATCGAGCACAAGTCACCTGTATCTTACGACAATGGAGGAAGAGGAGAAGGAGGCGGGTCCCACCGAGGAAGGGACAAAAAGTTGAGAGAACTGAGGGCCTTGGCGACAATACGCGTGATCTCGCTCGGTTGTGTCATTGGCATCAAAAGAAGGCAAAATGGTGCCAGCGCTCGGGGTTCCCTCGAGCTTTCATAGGTAGTCCCGACTAGACGATCGTCCGTAGGATGTATTCGACGATTTCAGACTTGACTGTGCTTTCTCTGGTGTGGCACAGTTATCTACAGACTCTTCGTGGACAACTCTCGGATGACAGGATCAAATTGCCTCGCAGTGCACCTTAACATGACAAAAGCTGGTGACTACGACTCTGGAAGAAGCGACATATTACGAAGAGGGCGAAACACGAAGGCAGTGCCTAGGCAGAAGAAACACTACTGCCTCGCAAGGTTCAGCATCTTGTTGACTGCCGTAGCCTTAGTAGCGGGGACGATGGGGTGTGGGTCTGCTCCTGATTTGGAAATACGAAATTGGCATGACTTGTATGCCATCAGAGATAATCTGGATGGCCATTGCCTTCTAATGAACGACCTGGATTCCACCACCGCTGGTTATGCGGAGTTCGCGAACAGTGAAGCCAATCAGGGAAAAGGCTGGCAGCCAATTGGGACTTCTGATGACCCATTTACGGGAACTTTTGAGGGTCAAGGTTATGAGATTAGGGATGTGTTTATCAACCGCCCTGATGAGAGTCCGGTAGGGCTTTTCGGTGCTGTCGATGTGGAAGGGGTCGTCCGGAATGTCAGGATTGTGAATGCCAATGTGATGGGCGAGTGGGCGGTTGGCGGCCTGGTGGGAGAGAATTGGGGCGAGGTGTACAATTCGTATGCGGACGGTGCTGTGAGTGGCACTGACTCTGTTGGTGGCTTGGTGGGCGGTAATGCAGGCTGTGTGAGCAGTTCCTCTTCCGCCGCTAACGTGACTGGCCATTGGGACGTCGGGGGTTTGGTGGGATGTAGCGACTCCTATGGCACGGTGAGCAACTCCTATTCCGTCGGCAACGTGACTGGAGAGTGGGCTGTTGGTGGCCTGATGGGAGGCAATCTGGGAGGGATTGTCGACAAATCCTATTCTACCGGAGGCGTGACTGGAGAGGACTACGTCGGTGGTCTGACGGGAGACAATCAGGGAACCCTCAGCAACTCCTATTCCAGTAGCAGCGTGACTGGTGAATGGTATGTTGGCGGCTTGGTGGGAGATAATGATTCCTCGGGCATTGTGAGCAATTCCTATGCGAGCGGTAGTGTAACTGGCTACTCGTTTGTTGGCGGTCTGGTGGGATCGAATTGGGGCGCCGTGAGCAATTCCTTTTGGGATATCGACACCTCGGGTGTGACCGAAAGTGACGGGGGAACAGGCAAGACCACGGTGGAAATGAACGACATCGTCACATTTTCAGAGGAAGATTGGAACATAATCGCAGTCGCTTCCGGCCAGACCGACCCTGCGTATATCTGGAATATCGTTGCCGGCCAGGCTTATCCCTTTCTGAGTTGGCAACCCTTGTCTTGAGACAGTAATATCGTAAGAGTATTCAGTTAGTATTTTGTAACAATTTCGCCCTTTCTTCGTTACAGTTAATGAAGGTAACGGCAAAGTAATGAAAGAAAGGAGATGTTTTTATGAGGAGAATATTTAAGATGTTAGGATTGTCGGTGCTGGTCGTAGCTATTCTGACACTAGCTATTGTCGGTACTGTCAGTGCAGCCAGCAACAATCCCGGTACCGGTACCCAGACTCAGAACCAAGGAGCGGAGTGTCTTTGCGGAGAATGTCCCTGCGACGAGTGTGTTTGTGGTGACTGTGACCCCATCAATCACGCATATGACCACGACTACTCATACTCATCGCCTGGCCCGCACTGATTACAGAAGGGTAAATAAGGACGCAAACTCTAGCTATAACTATGCGACATATTTAGGGACTCGTGCAATAGCCGTTACCGGAAAAGCATAGGACCTGGATACTAATTCGACCGAATAATAAGGGGAGGTTATGTGGCTCCCCTTATTATTTGTCAGCGAGCGTAAGCATATCCGATGGTTGGTCCGTAGTAGAAAGACCCCCGTCTACAGAAAGGTCAAAAGCAAAGCTGAAATAATTCGTGTCCGTTCAAATCCAACTTTATAGTATTTTGTTAAGCCAACCCGCGTTGCACTTTTTAGCGGTTTGTTCACCCTAGCCCGATAAAAGTCCATAATGTATATTTGACCATTTCAAACTTGATTGTGCTCTATCAGGCATGGCACACTTATCTACAGACTCTCAATGAACAACTGTTGAATAACAGGGTTTCTGTAACATTTCGGCAATATATTCGTTAAAAGAAGTAAACGAGTGAATCAGAACCGTTCTGAAGGACAAACATCAGATGAGGTCATGTTGATCCAGAGAGCTATCGGTCACGATGCCGAGGCTTTCGGAAAGCTGTATGACATGCATGTCGACAGGGTATATAGACACGTCTATTACCGGGTGAGTAATGCACACGATGCCGAGGATCTGACCCAGCAGGTCTTCCTCAAGGCCTGGCAGGCCATCGACAGATACAAAAGAACGGCAAGTCCATTTGTTGCCTGGCTTATGACCATCAGTCATAACGTGGTAGTGGACTTCTACCGGACCAGAAAAGACAGGGCATATCTTGAGGCTGAAGTTCTGGCTAGTGATCCAGCATCGAGCCCGGAGCAGGCAACCGAAGCCAGCCTCGAGCAGCAGTGTTTACGAAGGGCTATTCTGCAACTAGGCGGCGACGAGCAGCAGGTGGTCATTCTGCGTTTCATAGAAGGTTTCGACTTCCCTGAAATAGCCTCTGTTTTGAAGAAAAAAGAGGGAAATGTCAGGGTCATCCTGCACCGGGCGCTGGTCAAACTACGTAATATCCTTGAAAAGGAAAGGAAAGGGAGTTGACCAGGTTTGAAGACATGCTCCTCCGGCGTATTGGAGGCGTCAAGGCAGGCAGGTCCAACCTTGCCACGTACTCCTGCAATTCGAGAACCACGGGATGTGAAACATCCTGTTGTGCTTGCGGCTGGGGCCCCAGTTTGTGTTATGGAGCAGATTTGATGGCAGGGGCTGTAACAAAACGGCCGTGCTTTCGTTATTAAGGTCAAAGACATGCAATACAGGCATGGAAGGGAATTGAAATGAAAAAGGTAGCTGTTATCGTGGCAGTGGTACTGGCTTTCTCGGCGCTAGGGGGCACTGCTTATGCTGCACAGGATAGTCTACCCGGTGACGCTCTCTACCCGGTCAAGCTGGGCCTCGAAAGGATGGCAATGATGTTGAGGGGAGACGATGTTACTAGGGCGGAACGAGGCCTGAACTTCGCCGACAAACGGGTGAGGGAGATGGTAACCCTGACGGAAGAGGGACGTCCAGATGACCTGAATCTCACCGTGGAAAAGTATTGCTATGCCCTGAATATGTCAATGACCAGAATGGAGGAGCAAGTCGGCAAGGGAGGGCCGCGTGCGGGAGATATAGCAGGGATGGTGGCCGAGGCTACAACGCAGCACCTCTCTATATTGGATGGGCTCTATGACATAGTGCCCGACGAGGCCAAACCAGCCATACAGCGGGCGATGGAAAAGGCGCAAAAGTGCTATCAAAGGGCAATCCAGGTGCAACAGCGGATGGGGCCTTAGGTTTCTGGACTGGCGGACATGCTAGCAACGATGCAGGAGCGAGTCGAATGATGGACACAGGAAAGTGCGGAACCGGGGCTTGTTGGAGTGGGGCAATAATAGCTTCTACTCCGACGCCATGGAAAAGGATAGGAAACAGAGTTGAAAAAGTTTGAGGACATACTCGTCCAGTGTATTGAGGATATCAAAGCGGGCAGGCGCAGCATTGAAGACTGCCTGGATAAGTATCCGTCCGTGCGTGGACAACTGGAACCGCTGCTGAAGATCGCTCTGGTAATCCCGGAGCCACGGGATGTCAAGCCCTCTTCCGCCTTCAAGCTAAAGGCCCGGGTCTGGCTTATGGACCAGATTCATGGCAGGCAAGCTGTAAAAAAAGGGTCATGGCTTCGTCATGAAGGTCAGACAAAGCCAGTACTTTATATAAAGAGGTTTAGCACAAGCATGGCAGGTGTCATTCTCGCAGTTGTACTGGCAGTCTCCGCCCTGGGCGTGGGCACCACCTATGCCTCACAGTCCAGCCTGCCTGGGGATACACTCTACCCGCTAAAACTCGCTGCTGAGCAAGTGGGAATGGTACTGTCGCCGGACGGTGCTGCCAGGGTGGAACGGGCCCTCAGCTTCGCCAACAAACGAATGAGAGAGATGGAAGCGCTGGCTCGAAAAGGGCGTTCACAGGATCTACAGCTGGCTGTGGAGCAATATACTTATGCCCTGAATATGACACTGAGCATGATAGAGCAGGCAGCTGATAGAGGACTGGCTACAGAAAACATAACTGCGCTGGTGGCTGAGGCTACGGCAAGGCACCTTCTGGCACTCGACGAGGTCTGGGATATGGTGCCCGAAGAAGCAAAGGCAGCCATAACACACGCGAGAAACGTATCGGAGACGGGGCGAGAAAATGCCTTGGCGGCTCTGGCAAGGAATAACACTGTAAGGGCGACTGAACTGAACTTGGCTGCCATGGAAGGAAGGTTGAACAGGGTCAGGGCTAGAGTTCAGAACGCAGAGGCAGTGCAGATTGCCCTGCAGCAATTTGAAGCCATGGGTGAGTTGGGTGAAGAGATTTCCCGGATTGCCCAGGAGACGGGCCTAAACACAACCGACGTAGAAGAACTCATTGCCGAAGCAATTGCCAGACATCTGGAGGTGCTGGCGGAGGTGTACGATGAAGTGCCGGAAGCAGCCCGACCAGGCATAGAAAGGACGATGGCTACTTTGATGATGCGGCATCAAAATAGGGTGCAGGCATTGGAGCAGCAGGGAGTTGGGGCTCCTCTGGCTCCAGTTATACCCGAAAGGATACGAGAAAGGATAGAGGACAGAATACGAGAACAGAAACAACAAGGCGTACCAGACGGAACAACGCTCCCCGGGCAAGGTGTTCTTGCCGGGGCGTTGCAGCAGAATGACCATGGCACAACGTAGAGATGCACATGAACAGCACACTCTCATTAGAGCAAAAGGAGTTGACTAAAGAAGAAAGGAGGACAAACAGAAGAAAGATGTGATTATCAATATGGTAGCGTTTATCCGGATTTTAGAAGAACTGAACTACTATTGTGAAGGAGGACATAAATGAAGAAATTCGTACTGGCACTCGTAACTATTCTTGCTATGCTGGCTGCATCGGGAGCAGGTTGCGGAGAAGCGCCTGGAACAGGAACAGGGACCTTGGAACTTTATCTTTCCGATGCGCCGACAGACGCCGAAAACGTTACCGGCGTCTATATCACTATCAACGAAATCCAATATCACATGAATGATCAGTGGATAACGTGCGAAGAATTCGAAGGCCCTAAAACATATAACTTGTTGGAGTTAACAGACGGAAATTCCACGTTGTTAGGTGAATTGGTATTACCTGGTGGGCATTACAATCAAATTCGCTTTATACTTGATGCTCCAGAAATGGGTCAGGACCCCATCAATCCGGGCTGCTATATCGAATTTGCCGATAATTCCACTGAGCCGCTCTTCGTCCCCAGCGGCAATACCACAGGTTTTAAAGCGGTAGGGGAGTTCACGGTGCCCGTCAACGGAACTGTGGAAATTACCACAGACTTTGATGTCCGCAAATCTGTCCATCTGGCAGCTTCTCACTACATCCTTTGGCCAACAATCAGGACAGTGGTCAACAATGAGGCCGGGCGTATCTCCGGTGTAGTTACTAACAACTCTACCTACACAGATATCATTGTATTTGCCTACGAAGACGGAACTTGGGCTGACACAGAAGACGATGAGCCGATTTATCCGGCATCCAGATTCCCCAATGCAGTCAACAGCGGGAAGATGTGTGACGACGGCCATTACACGATACCCTTCTTGGCTGCCGGAACCTACGATCTGGCTGTCGCCGGATATGACGGCGCGGACTTTGGGGAGGTACTGGGTTTCATATCCGATGTGGTGGTTGAAAGCAACCACACGACACACCAGAACATAGACACCGATGCTTTGGAGGCCAGCCCGTAGCAGCGTTCACCGGAACCTCCGATAGAATTTCTTTCCCTTGGGTGTGGGGTCAGGGTGAGGGTGATTACTATCCTTGCCCTGACTCCATCCCACCAGGGAGGGGAAGCGTGGTGCTCTGTGGAGTTGGGAGAGAAGATGTCATTATTGTCAGACTCATCCTGCGGAAATCGGAGGTCCATGTTCGCCAGTGGGAAGTTACTACGGGAATGATAGCGGGATCCTGAAAATGACCATAATGCCACTCGAAATGAATGGGGCTTGCGTATGAGAAAGCACTTTCTGACCCTCGCCGTCTCTGGAATTGGCCTTGGCTTGCTCGTCATGTCCGGGTTGAGCTGCGCTGCCTACTATGAAAACCCGCCGACTACTCAATTTGACATGACCGAGTCGGAAGTTAAGGCATACATCACGCCCAATTGCACGTTGGTCTGGGATTGTCTGCAAGATATCCTTGGTGACTCTCCTTACGAGCTTTCCAAAGATGGCTTTGATGTCATCCGAGATTGGGTCGCTGCTAATATCGAGTACAAATCCGATGAAGAACAGTGGGGTGTTGAGGAGTATTGGCAAACTCCGGAGGAGACACTCTCCCTGCAGACTGGGGACTGCGAGGACTTCGCTATCCTGCTCTGCACCCTCCTCAGAGCCTATGGCATTGGCAAGGAGCAGCTATATGTCGCTGTTGGTGTGGATAATGAGGGATATGGCCACGCCTTCCTCATAGAGAACTGGTATCTGGATGGCGAGTGGCGGGCGATCGAACCCCAGGCCGAAACGGAACCAGTGCATCCCGGACGGCGTTTCAAGGATTTCAACCTGGCCGATTTCCTGCTGCTCCGTCACTATGAAATCATCGCCGCCTTCAATGACATCCTCTATTATGATGAGTCCTTTCCCTGGGATATAGGTTAAGCGGAATCCTAACCCTGGCTGCTGTGTGTATTGTAGTCGGTGATGTCCTGGGGGCGGTACCGCGACTGTAGCGACCAAGTCTAGCCCGAGCGAACCTAACTTGCCTGCCAGTCCGGGGAGCGATACAATACAAACCAAGACTCCGGGAAAATCAAGCTGCTACCAAGGAGGACAAGCATGAAGAAACTGCTATTGACAGCCTTGTTGTCGCTGGGAATTCTTCTGGCGGTGGTTATTGTGTCATGGGCAGGTTGTGGGCAAGCCCCGGGGACAGGAACTTTGAAACTCTATCTTTGCGATGCGCCGATAGACGCTGAAAATGCTACAGGTGTTTATATCACCATTAATGAAATTCAATATAATCTGAATGATCAGTGGATAACGTGTGCGGAATTCGTCGGCCCTCAGACATACGATCTATTGGAGTTAACCGGAGGGAATTTCATTCTGTTGGGTGAGCTGACATTGCCTGCTGGGAATTACACTCAAATTCGCTTCATGCTGGATATTGCAGAAACGGGTTCACACAAGGTCAATCCAGGCTGTTATATCGAATTTGCTGATAACTCTACCGAGCCCCTCTTTGTCCCTAGCGGCGGCGAGACAGGTTACAAAGCGATAGGCCAATTCGAAGTGCCTGACGGTGGGACTGCGGAGGTTACCGCGGACTTCGATGTTCGTGAAGCTGTGGTTGTAGCGGATTCTCACTACATCTTGAAGCCCACAATCAAGCTCATAGTCAACAGTTAAGCTGGGAATAGCCGCGGCGCAATTGCGAACAGTCACAGCTACACGTATGTAGCTGTTCATACCTACGAAGATACAGCCCTGGCCTCAAGAGCAGACGGTGCCCCAGGCTGGTACGAAATCCGGCCATCTGACGCAATTCCCATGTGTCTTGCGACATAGCCTGCGCACTTCTGAAACGCCCGGCGCTGGTTCTTATCGGTGAAACTAGCAGAATGACGTGGAAAGCGGCAGATAAGTGATTTGTGCGGGCAGGTCAGTAGGCTGAGATAGGTCGTTCGTCGGTGATGATTTTTCTGCTGGCAGCTAACTTCCGGCGAATATGCTTGGGGATAGTAAACATAGCTTGATGGGTAAGGCCGTCGTAGGATTCTAGCCTCTTTGAGATTCTTGTTGAAATTCTGGCGTCAATTTCCTCGGGAGTTAGTTCAGAGGGGTCAAGGCTTTGAGAAGCCGCCACAAAGCCCCACAAGCCAAAAAAAGAGGGTATATGGACCTGGTAGGGGCAGGCTATCGAGAAGACGTTTCTTAAGGTATTGGCAATAGCGGTGAAATTGTCTAAGTTCCTCCATTCAGAAGGTTCAGCCTGCACTGACATGATGCCAGCGTGTCCCAGTCTTTGTCTGACTATTTGGTAGAATTCGCGGGTGTATAGCAAGCGTGCTGGCCCCTGCTCCAAAGGGTCCACGAGGTCAATGATGATGACATCGAATTCGTCGCTGCTTTCCTCCAGGTATTTTCTGGCGTCGGCAAAATGAAGCTCTGCTCTGGGGTCATCGAAAGCCTTCCGGTGCCAGGAGGGCAGGAAGCGGCGGCAAAGCTCTACTACCTCTTCATCGATATCCACCATGACAGCCTTTTTTACTGTCTTGTGTGCCAGGACTTCCCTTAAGGTGGCACCCTCACCTCCCCCGGCAATGAATACTCTCTCCGGTCGGGGATGCGCAAGCATAGCTGGATGTACCAGAGCTTCGTGGTAGACGAATTCATCGGCCTCGCTGGATTGAATTTTGCCGTCGAGGACGAGGCAAACGCCGAAGCTGCCCGTATTGATAATATCTACGGACTGAAACTTGGTTCGCCCTGAATAGATCCTTTCCTTGATGCTATGTAACACAGTAAGGTCAGGACTTATATCATCAGAGAAACATCTATGCTTATCAGGGTCGCTGTCTTTCATTTCACACACTCAACTTGGCTGTCCTCCATAATCCCCCTGCGAAGTTCGATTAAGGAGTGGGTTTGGGCCCCTAGCCGTTCTGTTATCAACTTGGCAGCCTTTTCCGGGTCCACAGTGCTCCCACAGGTGAAAACATCTACGGCGGCGTATCTGTGTTCCGGCCAGGTGTGAATGGCAATATGTGATTCAGCGATGTTGACCACTCCGCTTACTCCATGAGGGGAGAAATGATAAAAGGACTCGCCCACTACGGTAGCGCCACATTGAATGGCAGCTTCGTTAAGACACTCTTTGAGAAAATTTAAGTCATCTAGCACCTCCTCATTGCACATTTTCAGTTCTAGTAACAGATGTCTTCCAAGCGCATACAAATCACCTTCCCTCCTTTAGATTTTTATGAAGCCTTTTTAGGCAACAGCGCAAATTCTATATAATGTCAATCCTTTTAGCAATACTCTAAGAGTTTCTGTTAAAATGAACGGAAGCGATACCTATGTCAGCAAGCGAATCATTAGTTACTGTACGCACTGCCAAATACATGGAGGCTCAGATAATCAAAGGACGACTGGAGAGCGAAGGCATACCGGTCCTGTTGAGCTACGAGAGTGCCGGTCTGGTGTACGGGATCACAATCGACGGGCTGGGTGAGGTCAAAGTGATGGTGCCCCGGCGTCTGGCAGAGGAAGCCAGGGAAATCTTGGAAGTGGTGTCCCCCTGATGACTTCAAGATTGGAGCGCATCACTGAGCAACGGCTGGATAGCCTGAGCAGAATTCGAGCTCGCGGCATAGACCCTTATCCCCATTCCTATCGCCCCAGCCACGCTATCCGAGAGGCGACGACCCTTTTCGAGCAGCAAGGGGTGCGTTCTCAGGATATATCACTGGCTGGCCGTATTATGTCCAGGCGTTCTATCGGTAAGATATCCTTTCTGGATATTCGCGATAGCTCGGGGAAGATACAGCTTTCCCTGCGCTACGACCTTCTGGGCAGGGAGAAATACGAATTCTTGCAGGATATTGACATTGGCGACATTATCGGGGCAAGTGGGAAGCTCTTCCGGACAAAGACCGGAGAGCTCACTCTGGAGGTATCCGAATTCACCATGCTCTGCAAATCCCTTCGCCCTCTGCCCGAGAAATGGCACGGACTGGCTGACGTAGAGAAACGGTATCGCCAGAGATACCTCGACCTCATATCCAACGAAGAAAGCAGAAACACTTTTGTTTCCCGTAGCAGGATTATCACTGCCGTAAGGGGTTTTCTTGATAGCCGGGGCTTCATGGAGGTAGAGACTCCTGTGCTTCAACCTCATGCCGGCGGAGCGCCGGCGCGCCCCTTTGTCACCCATCACCATGCCCTTGATCAAGACCTCTACTTGCGAATTA
>JALHUO010000147.1 GCA_022866545.1 Dehalococcoidia bacterium
CACCTTATCCTTGCCGGCGATTATGCTGCCCATGTCAGTGCTATGACCGGGGACAACGTATTCCACATCAAGCTGCGATAGCTCGTCAATGCTCTTTCTTAGCAAGGAAGGGCTGCCACCGGGGAAGTCGGTCCGGCCTATGCTGCCAGCAAAGACCACATCACCGGTGACCAGTATCTTGTCTTCCTCCAGATAAAGGGAGATAGAACCGGGAGAATGTCCCGGGGTAAGGAGAACCCTGGCCGCGACTTTGTTATCTTTGGCGCCCAAGGACAGGTCGCCCTCTTTGAGATAGAAGAAGGGATTAACCTCCGGCGGCTTGCCGCCAAATGCCTGAAAGAACATCTTCCCCATCGTGCGATAAAATTCATCCTCCTCACGGGATAAAGTGAACAGAGCACCGCTTTTTTTCACCACTAAGTCGGTGGCTTCAATATGGTCAGGATGGCTATGAGTGCCAATCACTAAACCGATATCTTCCATTTTGAAGCCGTCATTCTCCATAGCCTGGCTGAGGGAATCAAAACAGGGCTCCCCAAGTTCATTTCGGGCATGCCCGGGGTCCACCAGCACGTGCGGATGCTCTCCCCTTAAGGCCGAGGGCCACAGGACGGCATTGCAGTTGTTTCCCCGCCCTTGCCAGAGATAACAATAGAAATGCTCTGTCAGCTTCACAGACTTATGATAAATCATAGCTTGAACCTCGTTAATATTATAGGCTAAAATGCATTGCCAGTGCTAATTATCGTTGCCTGTCATTGCGAAGCACGGCAGTGCTGAAGCAATCTCAAAGAATTGGGACATGAGGTTGCTTCGCCCCGACAAAGCCGGGGCTGGCAACGACGTAACGAAAAGGACTCGTATGGGTGAGCTAAAGAGTGCCTGGGAACTTGCTCAGGAGAGAGCAAACAGACTTGGCAAGCTGTCAGCCGAGGAAAAGGAACAGCAAGACAGGCAAGGGTATCGCCAGGTCGGTCAGGCGCTGGCACAAAAGTGGCTGGATAGTTCTCAAAGACTGGATGTGACTGCGGAGCTCAGCAAACACGAGGAAAAGGAAAGAGAGATAATAAGGCAGGCAATTATCGAGCAACTGGTAGAGCCTACCGGGTTTGCGGATGCCCAGACCATAGACAATATGAAGTTGGTAATCCAGGCGATAAGCAGTTTGAAGCCTGAATTGCAGCCCAGGGCCGAAGAAATGGGCCAGCTTATGCAAGAATATGAAGCGACAGAACAGAAGATAAGGCAGGAACTAGAAGGCAGCTATAGGGCAACGCTACACCAATTAAGGATATCAGGAACAGCAGTAGACGCCATAAATATTGAATCTAACCCACAATGGCAGTCGGCCCGGCAAGGACTCGTCGAGTCCCTTGCCCCGAGACTCAATGCTTTAAAGCAAGCATTGGCTAGCTAAACGGCAGGTAAGTCATGGGGCCCCTAGGCTGAGACTCTGGTCGTATTGAGTTCTGCGGCGGTCGTAGTCGGTCTGGATGGCGAGGACCCGATACTTCTCCTGGGCGATGCCGCAGCGGGCGTCAGTGACGGTAATGACATCATAGAGCTCCTGGCCGACGTTGGTCGGGACTACAATAGTTGCTTGAGTTCGTTGAGTTTGTTGCGTTTGTTGGGTTGGGGTAACAGGCGAAGCCCGGGCCCTGCATCAGGAAGCTGGTGCACTTGTCGATGGAGACCTTAGCGTAGTTGAAAACGAGCTGGCGGTTGCGTGATGTCTGCTGCCACTGGCTGCCATTGTAGAAATCGAGGTTGGCGCGGTAGGCTGCCAGGCGCTGGGTGTCCGTGCGGTTTAGCTGCGATGGAGTGAATTCAGTCATATCTCAACTCCCAGCAAGCCCAAATGTCAAAATCCCAATGACAATTGAAATCCAAATGACTAAATGCCAAACCTGTTCCCTTTTGTCATTTGAGCTTTGGTATTTGTCATTGTTTAGGGCCTTGGGCTTTATTGGGCATTTGGGCTTTGTAATTTGTCATTGTATTGAGACTGTCTTCAGCCACCTCCGCACTGTTCGCGGGCTTACCTCAAATACGCGGGCAATCTCCTTGAGGCTCTTGCCTTCGCGCTTCAGCTCCAGCATCCTCTTGGCTCGCCTGCGTTTCAAGAACCTCTCCTTCCCCCAGGGCTCTTCCTCCAGGCAATCGGGGAAAGGACAATCAAGACAGGAAGGAGAAAGCTCACAGCCTTTGTCTTCGTAGGGGAATTCTTCGGGCAACAAGTCCCAGAGAACTTGAGTTTCCATGATGGTGAATAAATTAGCACACTTGTTCTAGAAGGGCAAGGAGATTTTGTCCTCTTCTGCTTCACCCCCCCTCTTAGGATAAGAGGGGCCAGGGGAGTTACGATTCCTTACGTTCATAACCCTCTTAATCCCCCTTACCTTAAGGGGGAGGAGGCA
>JALHUO010000013.1 GCA_022866545.1 Dehalococcoidia bacterium
AGTAGCGGTTCTCCGTTTGTTGGGGACAACACCGGAGGTCAGCCGCGGACGTATCTTTGAACAAGAACAGATTGCACGCGCCGCTGAACTAGGGCTGGGCGTATCCTCGGCGAAGCAGATCCAGATTGTCACCGGAGATGATGAGAGCGAGGCATTCGGCGCGCAGGTCAGGGATATCCTGGCTCGTGACTAGGCGATCTCCTACCAGGAGATTCCGTCGCTCTCTGCTGCAATTCGGCAATTTGCATCGTCGTATATGCCACACTATGTGGTATAATCAACTTCAAGCTTGAGAAAGGCCGTGGACCCCAAGTTACTGGCATTATACTTCGTGATCGGCGGGCTGGTAGTCTCGGTTGTAACCTATTTTGGAAGCCAGGGGAAAAGTGAGCTTGCCGTCTTCATTGCTTTCTTGCCTGGAACTACCCTGATAACTCTGATTACCATATACCTTGCTGGCGGGACAGGTGCGGCTGTTTCTTACGCCAAGAGCATGCTGATACTATTGCCTGCCTGGGTGCTTTATGTCGTCGGTGTCATTTTTCTTCTGCCACGTTTGGGCCTGGCGCTGTCGCTTGTGGTGAGCGTTGCTGCTTATTTGGGAGCAGCTTTCCTGACCATGAAACTGACATAACCAGCCAGTTGCCGGACCAAATTCTCGGAACACCCTACCAACCAGGTTTGCTGCAAATGGGGCATCTTATCCCCAGAACACAGGTATGATGCAACCTTTTGCTGTCTTCTGCGTTTTACTGGTAATAAAGGAGACATTGAAGAAAGTCCGGCAAATCGGACTAATAATCTTCATTGTAGAAGGAGGATAAAATGAGTAAAGAGAAACTAGCAGGAATCATCGGAGGTTGTATTGCAGGTATCATCGCGATAGTAGCCATGGTTACTCTCCTACCAACATCCGGGGAGGCGCATGAGAATACTGCATTTCACATTAATGTGATACCTGAAACGCCCGAGCTGATAAACGGAGAATACAATTTCAAATACTCCATTCCCGGACAGCACTTCGTATTCCTTGTGACAATTACCGATGAAGAGCAAGGAGGTCAACTTCCTGTACGTATATCAGCGAAAGCTCCTGGCGCACAAGTAGTCATTTACCAGCAGGATATAGTTGAGGGACAGGTTGCCGAGGTGGTTATCATACCAACACAAAAAAGCGTTGGAAAGACTATTAAGGTAACTATCACTGGAAGTCAAGGTAGTCTGACTGACAAAAAAGTTGTTAGCTTCAAAGGGGCAGAAGGCGAAGACGACAGGCAGGAATATGCAACAGAGTTGCTGGATAAGTTTGTCTCCTGGCTGGCAACGAATCATCCTGAACTCGGAATCACAGTGGATACAGCATGGAATGGCACCATGGTTAGCCCTGTATGGTTAGTTGTATCGCATTATCTCTTCTTTTCCGAGGAATGGGAGCTTCATATGGAATGGCATATAATGGTGCCCCCGTACGACTGGGCAAAGATCGACCTCCGTCACCGCTTCGACGAACTGGCACCGTCATACGCTTTTGAGATTTCATCAGTGGACGCTGCCAGTGAGCCTGTGCCGATGGAAGTACCAGAGACAGTCTGGCGTTAAACTGAATTAGCTTCTATCAGGAGGAAGGCAATGGAGCTTGCACGGTCGAGAACTGGACTTCTAGCGGGCATATCTGTGCTGGCAGTAGTCTTTACTCTGGCACTGACTTTTGCCACACTGCAACTCCCGGTCATACTCGGCAACTGGCTGTCCAATTACTTTCCTGACATTCATCCTGTAATAGAACCGGAGCGAGTAGCCGAGTTTATGGTGGTTGCCCGCCCTGTTGGTTATGCCTGCCTTGCGGTAATAGCCGTCTTGATAGTGATCGGTTTTGTGACGGGTAAGAGAAAGCTGTCTATCTTCGGTTCCTTTGCCTTCTTCCTGCCCACTTTTGGCTATTTCTTTGCGTCCATGTTTTTCCTGGCCGGTCTGGGCATATTGAGAGTCCCGTTTGTCCCATTCTGGGACCCGAGCACAAACCTTATGAACTTCGGAGATATCAGCTACCTGCCATATATGGCTTTGGTCTACCCGTTCTGGCTTGGGGGAATAGATATCAGGGAGGTTATATCCTGGCTCGCTATCGGAATTGGTCTCTTCATATTCGTCCTCGGGACTATCACCTGGTTCTACGGTAGACTACAGAGAAGAAAGACCGTTGATTTCTGGATATACAGGCATTCACGGCATCCCCAGTATCTGGGCTTCATTATATGGAGCTACGGGGTAATGCTATTCGCCGCCCAACAGTGGGTCCCGATGGGTGGCTCGAATCCCGGGGCAAGTTTGCCCTGGCTGCTGACGTCGCTGGTCATAGTCTGGATTGCGCTGGCTGAGGAGAACAAAATGAGAAAGGAAGACCGTGAGGCGTATCTGCAATATAGAGCGCACGCTCCCTTCATGTTCCGTGTTCCCACCTTTGTTTCTGCCGTATTGACACTCCCCATAAAGCTTCTGCTTAAGAAGAGCCGGCCGGAAACGGGAAAGGAGCTCGTGGCCACGTTTGCGGTCTACACCACTCTGCTTATCTTGCTGTCCTCTCCCTTTGTTTTCCTGGACTGGCCTCCCGGCATCGGATGGTCTCACTGGCCAGGATTCATTCCTGGCCTTCCCGGACCCATAATGAATTTGTAAGCGAGCTTTTGCGCGTTATCTTCGGGAAAATGCTATGTAGTCACGCCAGAAATGGCAATCCATGCAAATGTGTCAGTCAATATGCTATCGGTATCTTGTGCTCTTGTTGATGTATTAGAGCCTGAAAATTAACCTTAGAATCGTTAACAGGGTAGTAAGAGCAAGACCGGCAATACCGCCGACATCGGTAGCATCACCGATGTCAGGAGTACGACCCAACTCTATGGGAGTGGACAGAAACTCTCCCAGTCTTCTGAGTGTCCCGGTTGAGTGTCCGCTCTCGTATGATGCTACCAACTGAGCAATGCTTTCCTTGAGTTTCTCATCCTGAGGGCTCTTCTTCGCCCGCATTAATTCTTGGCGAAATCGCTGATACTCTGTGAAAATGCCTCGATTGAGCCAGATTCCGTGGCACGATGGGCAGCGCACCAAGACAATATCCTTGGGGAAATACTTGTCAGTGAATCGGTACATTGCTGTCTCGTCCCTGGGGCAAATCAAGTTGGGATGCTCAATCGTCGAGGGAGTCCGTAGGATTCCGGTATTCAGTACCTCCATTCTCTCTGCCTCTTCTTGTTTTGCCCGAAATAACTCCGACTCGTCGAACCAGATACCCCCACACTTTTCACACTGGTCAACAATGATTGACTCGCCGTAAGGCGCCACTATTTTCGCCTGGTGCATCTGAGTCCTATCGTTGGGGCAAAGCATGAGTCCATTATATCTCACGGCATGTGGAAGACAAAGAGACAATTTTCGGAGTATGACCTAAAGCTAGTGGAGCGCCAATAAGAACAGCTTCCGGTGAAGGTCGAGGATAGGTTTAGGCTGTATCTGGAGATCCAACAAAATGCCATTTTGTTAACGTTCGGCGCGTTCCGGGCACACTATGCCAATTAAGCCCGCTGGCGAATATGTATTTTGTGTCCACAATGCCACATGCTGCACTTGCAAAGAACTGTAAGGCGTGCTTAAATTGTAACGCGAACAAGTTGCAGGACAAAACATAAAAGGAGGTATCGATAGCAATGATAGTAAAAGAATCGTCGACCCCACCCGCGTATCCTGTCACTTTGACAATCGACTACCCGGACAGACCCCTTAATCGTTTAACCACATTCTTCAGGATCTTCACACTAATTCCGATTGCTATTATTCTGGCTTTAGTAAGTGGCGCGACGGGCTTTGGGGACAGAATGCATGGCTGGGACTGGCTTTTTGCTGCGGGAGGCATCTTGTTTCTGGCGACGTTACTCATGATTCTTTTCCGCCAGAAGTATCCCAGATGGTGGTTTGATTGGAATGTAGCATTGGTCAAGTTCGGCACACGTGTCGGCGCTTATATTGGCCTGCTCACAGACGTATATCCGTCAACCGACGAAGAGCAGTCGGTTCACATCGAGATCCCATATCCAGACGTCCCGAAAGACCTTAACCAGTGGTTACCGCTGGTGAAGTGGTTTCTGGCTATCCCACACTACATCGTCCTGGCCTGCCTGGTGATTGCAGCCATTGTTTGCGTGGTGATAACCTGGTTTGCCATCTTGTTCACCGGTCGCTATCCTAGAGGTCTATTTGACTTCGTAGTCGGCGTAAGTAGATGGGGGCTGAGGGTAGCCGCCTACGCTTTCCTATTGACAACGGACCAGTACCCTCTGTTCAGTCTTGACTAGCGGACCCCCAGGGACAGCGTAATAATTTGGTCTATTATGAACTGGGCCTTATGTCACAAGACTATCCATGTTGCACACTGGCTTGCGACTCTCAACGCGGCCGCTTGTCCGCCGCCATAAGTAACTGCGCGGCATTTTTTGACTCCTTAGCTACATGAACCAGTACAACCTATTGACAAAAATCTATCTTAGTCTTATACGATTCTTAGCGATTGAAACCATAAGTTCGTAGAGTAACTGAAGCATTGCGGGGTGATTTGATTAGCCTACAGCTACCTGGACTCAATAGGCTTCAGAAGCAGGTATTATCCCAGGGCCTGTGCAGCTTCTGTGGGGCATGCACCGGAATGTGCCCTTACCTGGTTCCGTTTCAGGGGAGGTTGGTAGTGATGGACGCTTGCCCGGTGACTGAGTCGCGATGTTGCCAGTTTTGCCCCCAGATGGGGGTGGACCTTGACCTTGTTAATAGGACCCTTTTTGGGGTTGCCTATAGTGGCGAGCCTATGGGTGAGGTGCGTGAGGTGAATATAGCCAGAAGCAGGGAGGCAAAAATACGAGAACGGGCTCAATACGGGGGGACCGTGTCGACGCTGATACGCGTAGCGCTGGAAAGCGGGCTAATTAGCACAGCGGTTCTCGCAAAATTGGTGGAAGGGGTTCCTCAGGGTGTGGCCGTTTCTTCATCAAGGGAAGTCCTGGACTGTTGTGGCTCCAGCTACCTGGTCTGTCCCGTCTTAGAGGCTTTTCACAGATGGCAGCCTGAGGATAATGGTAGAGTCGGAGTAGTAGGCACACCCTGCCAGACATTGGCATTAGCCCATTTGAGAACCTGCTCTCTATCGGCGCAAAGCAACGTCAACAGGCTTAACCTAGTTATCGGATTGTTCTGTACATGGGCTCTCTCCCACCGTTTTCGTAAGGTGCTAGAAAAATGGGCAGCACTTCCAGAGATAAGAAAAACAGATATACCACCGCCCCCAGCCAGCGTTTTTCATGTTTATACCGCGGACAAGTGCATCTCAATACCCCTGGATGATGTGAGGCCTTTTGTTCCTCCTGCCTGTGCTCTTTGCTGGGACATGACCTCGGAAATGACTGACATCTCTGTGGGTAGTGCAGAGGGCATAGAGGGCTGGAATACAGTGATAATTCGCAGCAGGAAGGGGCAAGAGCTTGTAAGAACAGCGGTGTCAGAGGGGCTTCTGGAAACACGGGAGTTACCAAAGGAGAGCCTTGACCACTTGATGGAGTCCGCCCGACTCAAGAAAAGGCGAGCCCTCCAGAACCTTGTCCGGAAGAGCGGTAGGAGAGAAGATTTGCTTCACCTGAAACTTAAGCGTGAGATCGTGGAGCGAATCCTTGGGAGCGATTAGGCTCGTCAAGGAGGTGAAATATGGTTGCATTGACAGCAAACGCCGCGGGCAAAACTGAGCTCCTTCTTGGTAATGAGGCCATTGCAAGGGGAGCGCTGGAGGCGGGTGTCAGAGTGGCTGCCTCGTATCCAGGAACCCCGGCGAGCGAGATTCTCGAAAACCTGGCTGGGGTTGCTGAGGAGACTGGACTCTATGCGGAATGGTCGGTCAACGAGAAGGTAGCTGCCGAGGTAGGCACTGCCGCTTCTTTTGCCGGTTTGCGAGCCATCGTCAGCTTCAAGCATGAAGGGCTTAATGTTGCCCTTGATACGCTGTGCCATGTCAATCTGACGGGGACCAGGGGAGGGTTGGTGGTGGTAGTCTGCGATGACCCTGCCGGTTGGTCCAGCCCATCAGAGAATGATTCACGAGCGATTATCCAGTGGCTTAACGTGCCGCTGCTCGAGCCCTCCACTCCTCAGGAGGCCAAGGACATGACCCGGTGGGCTTTCGAATTGTCAGAACAGATAGGCACCTACTGTGTAGTGCGAAGCTCCACAAGAGTGTCGCACACTACCGGCACCGTGATTCTAGGAGCGATTGCCAGCCGGGATACCCCTGCCTACTTTGATACCTCCAAGCTCTTTGTGTTCGTCCCGATCGTCAAAAAGCACGCAGATCTGCTGGCAAAGGTTGAGCAAGTGAAGGAGATATTTGAGAAGTGCCAGTTCAATTACTACGAGGGTCCTGAACGACCTGAACTGATGATAGTTTCCTCCGGCAGCGGTCGACTTTACGCCGTGGAGGCGGTGGAGTGCTTGCAGTTGGAGAAAAGGGTTGGGATTGTCCACTTGGGAACAACCTGGCCTGTACCCGCCAAGTTCCTGGAGAAACAATTGTCTCGAACCTCAAGGGTATTGGTGGTGGAAGAGGTAGACCCCTTTCTAGAGCGCAATCTCAAGGTAGTAGCTGGAGATAGCAGCTGGCTCAACAGAGACCATGTTATCTATGGCAAGGCCAGTGGGCACATAAAACCATTTGGTGAGTTGAGCCCGGAAGCAGTGATAGATGCTTTGGTAAGGTTGACTGGCGTTACGTATAGGCCACGGAGCAAAGAGTATGACGGGAGAGCAAAGCAAGTGGCCAAGGGTCTGGTCATTGACCGGGAGATAATGTGGTGCCCGGGCTGTCCTCATCGAGCAACCTTCTGGACGATAAAGAATGCCTTTGGTTTGGATGGGAGGGATGGCTTTGTCTCGGGGGACATTGGGTGCTACGCTCTCGACCGTCGAGGGGCAGGCGGTTATCTCATAACAAAAACAGCTCTGGCAATGGGCTCTGGCATCGGCGTAGGCTCTGGGCTGGGTAAGCTTGGCCAGTTTGGTTTTGGCCAGCCGGTGATTGCGGTGTGCGGCGATTCCACATTGTTTCACGCTGCAATCCCCGCCCTGATTAATGCCAGGTACAACGCGTCCGATGTTATTGTAATGATTCTCGACAACGGTGCTACAGCTATGACCGGTTTCCAGCCGCACCCCGGGGTCGGGGTAAATGCCATGGGGAAAGCTGCACCAGTTGTTGATATTGAGGGCCTGTGCCGGGGGTTGGACATCCCGCTGGAAGTAATGGATCCTTTTGACATTACTGAGAACACAAAAAGACTGGCTGAGCTTATGTCAGACAGGGATGGAGTGAGGGTAGTCATCATGCGTCGTCCTTGTGCCCTTCTTCGATCACCTGATGAGAAACCGCCATTCAAGGTCTGGGTAGACACCTCGAAGTGCCGGGGAGACGAGTGTGGTTGTGCCAGATACTGTGTCAGAGTGTTCAAGTGTCCTGGCATAGTCTGGGATAGAACTAAAGGGAGGGCTCAAATAGATGAGGCGGTGTGTATTGGCTGTGGTGTATGTACCTGTATATGCCCGGCCTCCGCCATCATGAAGGAGGCGCTAAGTGAGTGAGGCGAAACTCTCTGTAGACCCACTGAATATCGTTGTGTGTGGTGTCGGTGGGCAGGGAAATATCCTCGTTGCCCGTCTTACGGGGAGGTCGCTAGCCAAACGTGGCTATCTAGTGACAATCGGCGAGACCTATGGAGCTTCACAGCGGGGTGGCGACGTGATGAGCCATATTCGGTTGTCCGTGCGTCGGAAATATGGACCTCTTATCCCCCCTGGTGGTGCCCACATCGTGCTTGGATTGGAACCTTTGGAGACGGTGCGAATTCTGGTGGACTATGGCAACCCTCAGGTAGCTACCATCACCAACATACACCCTATCCTGCCGGTGACAGTGGGCATGGGCGTCACTCGGTATCCCGATTATGACGAACTGAGGCAAGCGATAGCCGAGCTGTCAGGACAGGTTTGGCTTCTGGATGCTACTGAAGTCGCTTTAGGTTTGGGTTCAGTACGACTGACCAACCTGGTTATGCTTGGTGCCCTGATTGGCTCCTCCCTTCTGCCAGTTACTGAGGCGCAGGTAGAGGAAGAAATAAAGGAAAGGTTTCCCGGGGATACGCTAAGGCCTGTTCTCGAGGCATTCAGGAAAGGGCTGAGCTATACCCGAGCTACAGGCTGTGTTTGAGGCTGATAGATAGCAGGGAATTAGCCGGTAGCCCGGACTTTCGGGTGGGGAGGTTGGAGATACCAGGAATTCGGTGCCTCAATCCATATTCTTGTGGCGCAAGGTAGCGTTATGTGCAGGGCAAAGCTGTTCCCGAACGATGAATCCCGGAGGCACCACACTGGTCAGGCCTGCTACAGATTGGGTGTTATTTCCTGTGATACCGCTCATCTGGTGGCTAGGGCTGTGCCCTGGATTGGGCCCTCACAGGTAAGCCCCAAATGTGGATGAAGCCAAGAGAGGCACTATGATCGAAGCTATCTCTTCTATCGTAAGTAGCCAGGCAGGACAAGTCATTTTTCTCCAATGACAAACAAATGTGAGGCATTTGATGCGCCGAATTCTGCTATTGCTTCCTTGATCTTCTCTCCCTCCTGTATAAGGCGCGTTCGGGCTTCCAGATCTGGATGGTTCTCAATTCTCTTGATTGCATTGTCAACGTCCTTAGTGCTTTGGTGAAACGTTGCCTGATTTCTCGGGTCTTCACACTCGTGTGTTCTCTCGCAGAACAGGCAATCGACGATATGCGTCGAATCAAAGATTTCGATCTCTGTCAACTTCAAACCGTAAACGATGTTCCTGATCCGCTGTCTTGTTAGTGTTCTATTGTGAGTGATGCCAAGCAGAGCGTCGATTCGTGCCTCCCATGCGTGTTCAAGTTCATCTACTCTCTGTGCCTCTGTTTGCTCTCCGTCGCCGTACATCTCCCGGAGTATGAAGTTGCCGCTGTTTCTGAGCACGCGCTTCATCTCGGTCATGACCCTATCTATATTTGCCAGATGGTGTAGCGAATGGGATATGCACACGGTGTCGAAGGATTCGTCTTCAAATTCCAGGTTCTGGGCATTCATCTGGAGAAACTGAACCGGCTTTCCTTCAAACCGTTTTCTGGCAGATTCCATATCTTTCTTCGATTCATCTGAAGGACAGTAGTCTATGCCGACAAAAGAGTCGTATGCCTTCAGCGTCTTGATGAGCGTGCTAATGAACCCTCCCCGCCCCGTGCCGACATCCAGTACTCTGCCCGCAGAAATAGCCCCCAGCTTCTGCGCTATTCTGCCTGCGTTAGATGATGCCAACCCTTTCGGCAGGTTCTCCATGTTTCAGTCTCCTCATTTGCTTGGCAAGGTTGCGGCTGAGTCATTGCAGTTTTGTCTGCTAAGCGTATCATACTGGCCGGTGTTTCGTGCAAATTGACAGCAAGAGAGGCCATCCATACGAGGCAGCTTGGAGGCACAATTGACTGAGAAGAGGCAGAGGATAAGCAACCGTTCCTGCCAGCTATTCGAGCGATCTCATTGGCGAGTTTAGTCCGTCTCCAACTGAGTAATACTGGCATCGCTATTCCTCATTCATGTATTTGTACTATATGGAATGACGACGCCATAGACAAGCTAGGCGACTCTCCAGCCAGTGCTACAATCGCGATGTATGCTGTGGCTACGTGAGCAAACTGACCTGGAAAGGCTGCATTGTGGGCGTACGTTTGATGTGCTGCACAGCCGTAGGCCATCTTCGGCTTTTGGGCAAGGCTGTGTTCATTTCACTGATGTAGTGTCCCATACTATGCTGGTGGTTCGGGCTGCGCCTTGGTCTGGGTTCGCACGGGCAGACCCCAGATGTGGATGAAGCCGGGAGAGGCGCTGTGGTCGAAGGCATCCCCCTTGTCGTAAGTAGCCAGGCTGTAGTCGTAAAGGGAATAGAGCGACTTTCTGCCCACTATCTGGCAGTTGCCTTTGAAGAGCTTTACCCTTATAGTGCCGGTGACATATCTCTGAGTGCTTTCCACATAAGCGGCTAAGTCCTGACGCATACCTGTGAACCACAGGCCGTTGTAGACGAGGTCGGCATACTCATTGGCAACCCTGGCCTTGAAGCGGAGCTGGTCTTTGGTCAGCGCCAGATCCTCCAGGGCCAGGTGGGCTTTCAGCAGGACTACGGCAGCCGGCGCCTCATAAATCTCCCTGGATTTTATGCCCACCAGTCTGTTTTCCACGTGGTCAATCCGGCCTATGCCATGCCTGCCAGCCAGGTCATGAACCTTCTGGACCAGCGTAACAGGCTCTACCTTCCGGCCGTTAAGAGTTACCGGTATCCCTTTTTCAAAGCCAATCTCCAGATAGGCAGGGCGGGTCGGTGTTTTTTCGGGCGGCCTTGTCCACAGGAAAACATCCTCAGGCGGTTCGTTCCAGGTATCTTCCAGCACACCACATTCAATGCCACGACCCCA
>JALHUO010000148.1 GCA_022866545.1 Dehalococcoidia bacterium
AAATTCGTCTATCTGGGCAATGTGCCGGGGCATGAGTATGAAAACACCATGTGTTATTCGTGTGGCAAAATGGTTGTTCATCGCATCGGCTATGATGCCGAGGTGGTGGGACTGGACGGTTCGAGGTGCAAGTTCTGTGGAGCTGAGCTCAATTTCCGGGTATGAGGGAGGTGTCTTATGACAGAAGGGGAACATCATCCGGTAGTGAAGCTGGCCAAGGAGGCTGTGGAAAGCTATATCCGAAGGGGCAAGATGCCCAAGCCGCGGGAGTTAACCCCGGAAATGAAGGAGCGGGCAGGGGTTTTTGTTTCCCTTCATAAGCACGGGCAATTAAGGGGATGCATCGGCACTTTTGAGCCCGCTAAGGACAGTGTGGCTGAAGAAATCATCGCCAACGCTATCAGTTCGTCTACCATGGATCCTCGCTTTCCCCCGGTGACTGCTTCTGAACTTGATGACCTGGATTATAGCGTGGATATCCTCACTGCGCCCGAGCCAGTAGCAGATCTGAGCCAGCTCGACCCTAAGGAGTACGGGGTTATCGTGGAGAGTGGCTGGAAAAGGGGGCTTCTGCTGCCCGACCTGGAAGGCGTAGATAGCGTTGAGGAGCAAATTGCCATTTGTCGGCTCAAGGCGGGTATATCAGCCAGTGAGCCGCTTAACCTCTATAGCTTCCAAGTGAGGAGATTTAAGTAGCAAATCTTGATTGACAACAATGGAGAAAATGCCTCTTTTCGACCTGCCTGAGGAAAAGGACCTACCTCACAGCATGCCTCTAGCGGCAAGGATGCGACCGCAGACGTTTGCCGAGTTCATGGGGCAAGAGCATTTAGTTGCCGAGGGACGAGTGCTCCGCAAATGCATCGAGGCAGACCAGCTCCCCTCTATGGTATTCTGGGGGCCGCCGGGCAGCGGAAAGACAACTCTGGCTCACATTATCGCCAATATCACCAGAGCACAGTTTAGTTCTCTTAGTGCGGTGAGTGCCGGGGTGGCCGATTTGCGGCGCGTTATCGAGGAGGCCAAGAAGAGACTGAAATCATCGGGACAAAGGACCATTCTTTTTGTTGACGAAATTCACCGTTTCAACAAGGCGCAACAGGACGCGGTATTGCCTTTTGTGGAAAACGGTACCGTGACTTTCATCGGAGCCACCACGGAAAATCCCTCATTCGAAGTCATCTCACCACTTCTTTCCCGGTGCCGGGTTTTTCGATTGAATCTGCTGAACGACGAGGATGTTAAGCTCATTGTGGAGCGAGCCATCGAGGATACAGAAAGGGGACTGGGGAAGTTCCGGATTACCGTAAGTGAAGAGGCTCTGCGCCACCTTGTGACTATGTCCAACGGGGATGCTCGCGTGGCTTTGAATGCTCTGGAAATGGCGGCGTTTGCCACCTTGCCTGATGGCGATGGCTCGCGCTCAATAGACCTGTCTGCCATTGAAGAGGCACTGCAGCATCGTGCTTTGCTCTATGATAAGAGCGGCGACCAGCACTATGACTTGATTTCGGCGCTGCATAAATCCTTACGCGGCTCTGACCCCGATGCTGGCTTATATTGGCTAGGACGTATGCTGGAAGCTGGCGAAGACCCTCTGTATATCGTCCGTCGCCTGGTGCGTTTTGCTTCTGAGGACGTTGGTGTGGCTGATCCTCAAGCACTGGTGATAGCGATAGCTGCCCAGCAGGCAGTGCACTTCGTCGGCTTACCCGAGGGGAACCTTGCGTTAGCGGAGGTCGTGGTTTATCTGGCCACTGCTCCCAAGAGCAACTCGTTGTACCAGGCTTATTCCCGAGTCCAAGAGGATGTACAGCAAGGCCGAAATGAGCCCGTGCCCCTCCACTTGCGTAACCCGGTAACTGACCTGATGCGTCGGATGGGACACGGGCAGGGTTACAAATATGCCCACGATTACCCTGACCATTTTGTCAGGCAACAGAACCTGCCACCTTCGCTTCAGGGAAAACGCTATTACACACCCGGTGACCAGGGCTATGAAAAGGAGATTGCTGACAGGCTAAAGAAGTGGTGGGGGGAGTCACACGAAGAGGTGTAAAGCATAGTGGGAGTTTCTTGCGGGGTGCTATAATGCCAGACGGCCCTGAGGGAATCTTGGAGATAGAAGGTAAGTATTGACGGAGGTGAACTTTGGCTAAGCTTTCATTCATCCCTAGAGACATGGAGTTCTACGACCTGTTTGAACAAGAGACGGCTAATCTAGTTGTTGCTGGAGCAAAGCTGGTTGACCTCTTTGACAACTACGAAAACGTGGAAGCAAAAGCAAAAGAACTTAAGGATTTGGAGCACAGAGGCGACGTTATAACACACCAGATAATAGCCCGGGTGCATCGGAGCTTTGTGACACCCATTGACAGCGAGGATATTACTCTTCTTGCCCATAGCTTAGATGATGTCATGGATTTCATCGAGGCTGCGGGCAGGACAGCTTGGCTTTATCATATTGCCCAACCCACGGAGAGGGCCCGAGAACTCGCCCGAATTGTGAATAGGATGGCCCGCAAGTTGAACGAAGTGATGCCTCAGTTACGTCATCGTGACAAGTTCAAATGGATTTTAAAGGAGTGTGTGGAGATTAATACTCTGGAAAACGAGGCTGACGACGTGCATCATGCCGCCCTGGCTGAATTATTTGAAGCTTGTACCAGAGATGCATGTGAGGTAATCAAATGGCGAGAACTGTATCAACATCTGGAAGATGCCACCGACAGGGGTGAAGATGTCGCCAATGTACTTGAAGGGGTAGTCCTCAAGTATGGCTGACGGCAATTCTCTTTTGATAGCCGCTTTAGTAGTAGTGCTGGCTGCCGAGTTCGTTAATGGCTGGACGGACGCTCCCAATGCTATTGCTACTGTAGTTTCTACTCGCGTTCTTTCCCCATCTCAGGCTGTCCTCATGGCTGCTGTTCTCAACGTCGTGGGTGCTGTGGTAACCGGAACGGCCGTCGCTTCCACTATAGGTACGGGTATCGTCAAGCCGGAGGTTATCAACCTTTCTGTCGTGATTGCCGCTACGCTTACTGTTGTTATCTGGAGTGTAGTCACCTGGTTCTATGGCATACCTACCAGCGAAAGCCATGAGCTTGTTGCCGGACTTACTGGAGCCGGACTGGCGGTTGCCGGTCCCTCTGTTTTGCTCTGGGAAGGATGGCAAAAGGTGCTTATTGGTCTGGGCTTCTCCACTATTCTCGGGTTTTCTCTGGGCGCCGTAATAATGACTAGCCTGTACTGGATACTGCGGCGGACCAGCCCGTCATTTGTTCGTAGTGTGTTCAGCCGACTTGAGATAGTTTCCGCTGCTTTTTTGGCGTTCAGCCACGGCAGCAACGACGGGCAAAAGTTTATGGGCGCCTTTGCCCTGGCACTGGTGCTGGGAGGTAAGATGGCACACTTCGCTGTTCCACTGTGGATAATGCTACTGTGTGGTGCTGTGATGGGGATTGGGACAGCTTTTGGGGGTTGGCGTATAATCCGCACCGTTGGTTTCAAAATCACCAAGCTGGAGTCAGTACACGGCTTTGCCGCTACGAGTTCCGGTGCAATTGCCATTTTGTTGGCTTCCCGTTTTGGCATTCCCCTGAGCACCACCCATTGTATAAGTACGTCTATAATGGGAGTGGGGGCTACGCGGCGCTTTTCGGCAGTACGCTGGGGAGTCGCCCGCAGCATTGTTCTGACCTGGATAATAACCTTCCCAGCCTGCGCTGCCCTCGGCTGGATAATAGCGTCGCTTCTCAAGATTGCCTTTTGAGGTGACAAAACACCTTTGCCTTATTAGAACATCCGTGCTATCATAACCTATCCCCATTGATAACGAAGGGAATAGCGTGATGGTTCATTCCAGCGTCATTCTGAGGGAGCGAAGCGACTGAAGAATCTAAGCAATAGCCAATGTAATGAAGCAGTATTACGTTTACATAATGACCAATGGCTCCAGAACACTTTACACAGGTGTAACTGATGATTTGGTTCGGCGTGTATATGAACACAAGAATAAACTCATTGAGGGATTCACCAAAAGATACAATATTACGAGGCTGGTACATTATGAGGTTACCAGTGATGTGCAGGCTGCGATCCAGAGGGAAAAGCAAATTAAGGGATGGCTACGAAAGAAGAAAATCGCTTTAATTGAAGCGGTAAACCCAGGGTGGCAAGACTTAAGTGAAGGATGGTATGAGGAATAGAGTTTTTCCCTTCGCGGAATGCGCTGTGGGATGAGATTCTTCGCCCCGACAAGTCGGGGCTCAGAATGACAAAAACGGAAGGGGCTCAGAATGACAGAAAGCCGGTATTGAAGATGACGTGAGGAGTGGTTGAACGTTGTCCACGAGGTAGCTTGAGTATGAAATTACTGTCGGCGGCTCTTCAGAAACAGGAGTACAATCTGGCTGCTCATATCCTCGTCTATGGCCTGGTCAAAGCCTCGCTAGAGAACCTGAGGAATTCTCCAGGTCTTCACATGTCCCGGAATCGTTATGGCAATAAAACGAAAAGGCAAGAGAAAGGATAGCCTGCGGAGTTTCTATAGCCGGGACCTGGATGAGGCAGAAAAACTCGAGCTTCTGGAAGCTTCTCATGTCGAAGGAATCGACGAGGAGATCGCCCTTCTCAGAGCGAAGCTCAGGGAGCTTCTGGCAGAGCAGCCGGAGCGAATTGACCTGCACTTTGAGGCTGCCAATATCATAGCCCGTCTGGTAAAAACCCGGTGTCAGATTACCAAGGAGCAGAAGAAGTCCTTCAAGGAAGCCATTCAGAAAGTGCTGACTGAACTTGCCGTGCCTCTGGGGGCTGGAGTGGGCGGAAAAATCCTGGGCTCCAGATTCTGAGCCCTAGACAATATCGAAACCCTAATCACCAGAATTCAGAAATGGTTTGATATTTGAATTTGTTTAGGATTTGGTGCTTGGGATTTAGGGTTTCTGCCATGGCCGTGCTGGTTTCGACCTCACTCCAATTTGGGCAGGTCTTTGCCTATCTCAGCCAGCGATTCAATCCTCTTCCTGGTTTGCTCCAGCTGTCCCTTGTGTTCCTGGGCATACCGCGTAGCTTGCTCGTAGAAATCCTTTATTCTGGGCACAAAAGACAGCTGGGACAATATCAGAGCAACGTCAATGAAGTGTTTTTCTCCGGGAAAATCACCGCCGCGAATCAGGGCGTTGGGTGCCAGCTCCTTGATGTTATCGCTAATATTTCTGACCATGTCCATGTTCAGCTCTTTTTCCGGGCCGGATATGATGTACAGAGCTTTGCCGGCGTCCTTGGGGTCACAGGTGAGAGAAAGGTCGGAAATGGTGGCGTCCAGGGCTTGCGTTCCTCTGAAGCTTTCCAGGGCTTTTTCGCGGAAGGTCTTCTTCTTTATCTCCCAGGGGAAACGGAATGAAGGAAGTTCGGTTCTCCCCAGACCAATAGCGGTCCATCCCTCCAGGCTGGCAATTATGTCCCCGCCGTCTATTGTGCGTGACCCCACATACTTGGCCCTGGTCACTTCGCCGGCACACATCAAATCATAGAAGGGCTCGGCGATCATCCTGTTTATTCTATCTATATTGCTCATGAGGCTGGCATCTTTTTTTACATACCTCTGGTTATCGGCGAGGAAAATGGCGTCCACTATGTCATAGGTGGATTTCAGGCAGGTGGCAGTGTTGTATGTGCTCCTGGATTCCGTAGTCTGCTCATGCTCAAAAGGCAAAATCACCAGTGCATAAACCGGTTTGCCGGGGTGTCTGTCCTTGACTGCCCGGACCATGATGGGCAGCGAGCCCGACCCGGTGCCGCCGGCAGCGCCAGCTATGAGCAAAAATGCATGTGTCTCGTAAAACTGCGGGCTGGCTTTTACGGCATCCAGCACCTTATCACCATCCTCCTTGGCCAGTTGGGCCCCCAGCTCGTTTATCTTGCCTACCCCGTGTCCCAGCGTGCGGCGCAAGCCCAGGAGCACCCGATGCCTGTAATCGTTTTTGATAAACCTGAGCCCGGTCAAGTCTGCCTGGTCTGTATTTGAGGCAATGACGGTAGGAGCTATGGTGGCCTTACGCTGAGCACGCGCCTTGAGGTTTAGTCTCGCGAAGTGATCAGCAATCCGGCAGCCGCACTGCCCCAGTCCAATAACTGTTAACTTCATTCTTCCCTCCTCCTTCTCAAATGCAAAAAGTAGAAATGAAAATTCAAAGTGACAGAGCAAAGGGCAAAAAATCTTGCGTTGTGACTTGTCAATTTGATTTTTTTGCCCTTTGATTTCTAATTTTGTGTGGTGCTTGAGATTTTCCTCATAACTCCCCTATCCCCTCTTATCTTAAGCGGGGGAGTTTGGGCGCTCCTCTAATAGTAATATGTTCTCTTCCTTATTATGAAAAAGTAAACGACTGTGCCGATGATAGCCACTGCCGCGACGATGACAAGAATGAACGCCCACAGAGGCAAGGCTCCAGCGTGGAAGGAGTAAGCCGCCGTCCAGTTGCCGGCGTTCCCTGCTCTATCCACGGCTTGCACAATCCAGTAATAGGTGCCATAAGGCAGGGCCTCTGTCCTGTTCAGAGTATAGTTCGTTGCTACTATGCCCGGAATTGAAACTCTGGGGCTTGCGAACCCTTCAGCAGTGATGCTGGCAGTGGTCGCTATCTGCAGATTATAGCGAACTCCACCTTCGTCTGACACCGCTGACCAGTTAAATGTCGGCCTCACGTTCCATATGAATCCCAGCCGGCTTCCGTCAGACGGTGAATTGAGTTCTGGCGCGTCGGGGGGGTCGGACTCCATGATGAAGATAGCAGTAGCATTGTTCCCGGCATCATCCTCGGCTGCCACTTCGTGTTCGCCATGCTGGCTCTCTGGCACAGGGAAAACCGCCACGAAGGTGCCACTGCTGTTGGTCGTCGTAGCCGTCACCTTGCTGCCATCGTATGTCACATCCACATCCTCATCGGGGGCGAATCCGCCACCGATCACAATCAAGTCCATGTCCACATAGCCTTCGGTGGGAGACAGCGCCAGGCCAGGCTTTATCTGAAAACTAAGGGGGGTGACCGCAGTCTGCAGGGTCAATTCTCCGTAGGCAGTCACGTTATGCGTACCTTTCAGCACCTGGGGCACCTGGAAGTCTGCCTGCCAGTAGCCTGTGCCATCGGCTCTGATTTCCCTGCGCACTGGTTGTCCGGCAAACAGTATCCTGATGTCTCTATCCCCGGCTGCAAATCCTCTGCCAGTCATCGTTATGTTTTCGCCGGGGCTGCCCGATGATTTGACCAGGCTTATCACAGGCGTCACTTTGAAGGTGGCATCTGTCACATCCTTAGGCTGGCTGGTATCACCCTTGGCGTCTATTCTACGGCTTCCTTGGGCCGAGGAGGGAATCTGGAGACTCCTCTGCCAGCTGCCAGTGGCATTCGCGGTGATGTTTCCTAGTATCGGTGCAAAGTAGGTGCTATTAAGATAATACCTCAGCTCGATGTTCGTTTCGTTTTTTCCAAACCCCATACCTCTCACGGTAACCGTGGTGTTGACGGAACCTTCGGTGGGAGTTACGGTCAGACACGGCGTGACCTCGAATTGATCCTCGAAATAGACGGTGGCGTTCACCTCGGCGCGCACCCTGTGGATTCCCTTGGGACTCTCGGGAACTTCGAAAACGGCCACAAAATCCTCTTCATCAAGGGTCTCCTCGACTTCGGCCACGCGTTTCCTGTCAGTGGTGTTGGTGGTCTCCAGATAGAAGTAGATATCGAGCCCCGCGGGAGCGGTGAAGTTGTAGCCCCGGACGGTAACCGGCGCTCCGGGAATACCTTCGTCGGGACCCAGCTCAATATAAGGTACTGCGCCGTTGGCCTGTACAAGTGCGGCCGGCACGGCCATAGCTACAATGCAGATTATGAGTATAACTGAGAGTCGAGATAACCAAGGCATTTGACTCATCTCCCTTCTGGTATTATAGACGAAAATGACACCAAAAGTAAGTGCCCTGTTGGCCAAACTCCAAATGCCGAATGCCGATTTCATCGAGCATCCCGACCAGAGTCGAGGCAAATCGGAGTATCAAAGCAGCGTAGGCCTGATAAATCAGTCGACTACAGAATGACTGTAGGGGCGGGAGTCCCACCCGCCGTTTATTTCCCCCTTAAGGTAAGGGGGATGAAGGGGGTTCCGACAAGGAGGACCGTAACTCCCCTGGCCCCTCTTATCCTAAGAGGGGGAATTCTGGAAGACGGAGATGAACTCCACCATTACAAAGTGCTCATAGAGACTGGCTGCTGACCCCTGACGCCTGACTCCTGACTCCCGATTCTCTCTACCAGCGATCGTAGTATATGGATCGTCTTCTGACCAGAGCGCGAATCAAGAAAATGAGGACCACGACCGCGGCCACTGCGATGGCGACGATGAGTCCCCACCTGGGCAGGAATCCCACCCGGAAGGAACGAGCTGAGGTCCAGTCGCTTTCGTTCTCTGCCCTATCCACGGCTTGCACAATCCAGTAGTAGGTGCCCTGGGGCAGAGCTTCCGGCAATGTATAGCTCGTCTCTGTTAGATTTGTGGCCGAGGCGATTATGGAGGTTGCTGCGAAATCATCGCTGGTCGCTACCTGCAAACTATAGCTGACTCCGCTGTCGTCGGATACCGGCGACCATTCGAACGTGGGTGCCACCTTACCTATGAATCCCAGCCAGCCTCTGCTTGCAGGCGAAATCAGCGCGGGTGTGTTGGGATGGTTCGACTCCATAACGAAGACAGCGGTGCCATCGTTGCCGGCAGCATCTTCGGCTGTCACAGGAAGGTCGCCATACCGGTCCCGGGGCACGGCAAAGCTCACCTCAAAGCTACCTTTGTCGTCGGTCCCGGCTGTAGTCACCTGTGTGCCAGCAAACCTTATGACCACAGTGCCGTTGGCAGAGAATCCCCGACCGGCGACGCTCAGGTCCATGCCCACATGTCCTTCGCTTGCGGACAATACGACTTCTGGCCTAATCTTGAAACTGAGCTCTCCGACATCTTCGTTCCGGGTCTGGTCTCCCTCGGCGCTGATGGCATACTCACCTGAAGGCATGTCCGGCACATGGAAACTTGCCTGCCACTCGCCCTTGGAATTGGCCTTGATGCCTGTGGCTACCGCTTGTCCGTCAAACAATATCCTGATGCCCTTCTCGTACGCTGCGAATCTGGCGCCCGTCATGGTTACGCTTTCGCCGACAATACCCGACGATTCATCCAGGCCGATCTCCGCAGTGACTCTGAAGGTAGCCTCGCTGACTTCATAATGCTTGCTCTCTGCGCCTTGAGCATCTATCTTATGCTGTCCGCTGGGGGAAGGAGGAATCTGGAAACCCGTCTCCCAGCTCCCTGTGACATTTGCCGTGATATTTCCTGCCACCGTTTGGTACCTGTCATTGAGGTAATACATCAGCTCGATGTCCGCTTCCTTCCTGGCAAACCCCGCGCCTCTCACAGTAACGTTGCTGCCGACAGGGCCTTCTTCCGGGCTTATTGCCAGCCCCGGCTTCACGTTGAAGTAAGTATCCATTTTGACATACCCCACGTCAGCGAGAACCTGGTAGTATCCTTTGCAGCCTTCAGGGATGGTGAAGGTGATTGTGAAATCTCCCCTGATTGTATCGGTCCTCCCTTTGGTCATCCATGTCCCGTCATAAGAGATTTCCACAAGCTTATCCAGGGCGAAATTGTGGCCGTAGACGGTGACGTTTGTCCCGGGGAGTCCTGCCTTGGGGAGGATCTCAATATCGTAAGGCAGGCATATGGCTTGTGCAGGCACAGCTGGTATGGCAATAGCTACGAGGCAGAGGATGGGGACAATCAGCAGTTGAAATAACCAGCGCATTTGACTGTTCTCTCGTTATTATAACCGAAAGGGGCGCGACGGGCAAAATCCAAATGCCTAGGAATGACAAAGCTCAAATGCCAAATCAAGCCCAAAGCCCTAAACAATGACAAATATCAAAGCTCAAATGACAAACAAAGTTCAAAACCCGAATGACAAAGGGGAGCAGGTTTGGCCATTAGGCATGTGGATTTGTACATAACTCACCTGGCCTCTCTTACCTTAAGAGAGGGACTTCAGGAAAGGCTTTCCTCTCATAGCATCCCCCTTAAGGTAAGGGGGACAAAGGGGGTTATGAAAGAGTAGAGGTAGTTGTCCGTAACTCCCTGTGACTCCCTTTTATCCTAAGAGGGAGCACTTTGGAAGGGAAAAGGAAAGGGGGCGACTCTTGGAGTCGCCCCCTTTAAAATCACCCTTCCTCTCCCTCAGGGAGAGGATTGAGGTGAGGGTATCCTTATACCCTGCGAGTCCTGAAGATGAGCACGATGACTACAATCACCAGGACAGCGCCGATGGCGATAACTACCCAGACCCAGACGGGAGTCGCCACTCCATCTTGAACTGGAACGACTGGTGCAGCCGCTGTGCGGAAGGTGCCTACATCGCTGCGGCTTATCTGAACGCCGTCCTTCCAGGCGGTCACCTGCCAGTTGTAAGCAGTGTCGGCGGTGAGCGTCCCGGTGTACTGGTAGTACTTGGCAGTCAGCCCGGGCGCGGAGGCTACCTGGGTTGCGCCTTTCTTGAGCACCAAGTCGAAGGTGTCGGCATCCGCCAGCAGGCTCCAACTGAAGTCCACGGTCGCTGCAGGCACGTTCAAGGCTCCCGGTTCAGGAGCGACGAGTTGAATTTTGGCGGTCAGCAGACTGGGAGCAACCGTTATTTTCACGGGCTCAGACCACCAGCTGCGGATTACCTGGCAAGTCCCAGCCCTGAGGGCTCTCATCCTCATGTAGTAGGTCATTCCACAAGAGAGCAATGCTTCGACCTCTCCTCCCTCGACCATCAAGCTGGTGCTCTTTGACGGCTCCAGTTCTCCGGGACCAAAAGGAGCGGTGAAGTCTTCGTCCAGTGCAAACTCGAGTTCATAGTAGCAAGCATCGCACAGGGCATCCCACTCGATGATAAATGGAGCGTTGTAGCACGAGCAGGGGTCGGCCTTGATGACATCCCCGTCAGCAGGAGACGTAAGGGTGGGAGCTTGCTTCGCGTAGCAGTCCTCGAAGGTCCAGACGGTGCCGTATTGG
>JALHUO010000149.1 GCA_022866545.1 Dehalococcoidia bacterium
ATAAGTATGGAGACTGGCTCAAGAAGGCTGGCCATCTTTGTGCCGGATTTCTAAAAGAGGAGCTCATACAATTTCGCCGACTCAAGGGGTATTTACCTCGCGTCATTGTTATTCATATCGGGAATCCTTATGAGCAGGAGATCAAGGAAGAAGTGGCTCAAGTGGCTCAGGAACTGGAAGCTGACATAAGCCTGGGCTATGAAGACATGAAAATCACCCTGTAGTCGCCATCCACAGCGTCACTGCTGTTCTTTTCTACTGGCATACATGTATGGCCTATGCCTCAGACTGGCGCCATAGCAAGTGAGTCGCCATGGCGCCAGTGGTTTTTTCTTCAGGGTACCTTCGGTAAATCGGCTAGCGCCTTCTCTACCAGCTCCTTGGGATATTCGTAATCCTGGAGCTTGCCTGATAAATACTCGTCATAGGCACCCAGGTCGAAGTGCCCATGTCCGCTCAGGCCCAGAAGTATGTTCTTCTTCTCTCCCGATTCCTTGCATTTCAAGGCTTCATCAATGACGACCTTTATGGCATGCGCGGGCTCGGGTGCTGGTATAATGCCCTCGGCGCGAGCGAATTGCACCGCCGCTTTGAAAACGGGGATCTGATACTCGGCACGTGCTTCTATGAAGCCTAGCTTATGAAGGTGGCATACAATAGGGGCCATGCCGTGGTATCTTAGCCCGCCAGCATGGACTGGAGGCGGGACGAAGCTGTGCCCCAGGGTGTACATCAGGGCGATTGGCGCCAACCCAGCTACGTCGCCGTAGTCCCAGGCGTAGGGACCTTTAGTCACCGTAGGGCAAGCCTGGGGCTCAACACAGATAATCTGGAGCTTGGGCTTCTTCTTTGCGATTTTGTCTTGGACAAAGGGCAGGAACAACCCGGCGAAATTGGAGCCGCCACCAATACAACCCACGATCATGTCTGGGTAAACATCGATTTTCTCGAGCTGCTTTTTAGCTTCCTGTCCTATGATAGTCTGGTGCATCAAGACGTGGTTCAGCACGCTGCCCAGAGAATACTTAGTGTCATCGCGGGCAAAGGCCTCCTCACAAGCTTCGCTGATAGCAATGCCCAAGCTTCCCGTGCAATTAGGGTCATCTTTGAGTATTTTCCTCCCTATCTCGGTCTCCTGGCTGGGACTGGGCACTACCTTGGCTCCCCAGGTCTCCATCATCACCCGGCGATAGGGTTTCTGGTAATAGCTTGCCTTGACCATATAGACCTTGCACTCAAGACCCAAAAACATACAGCCCATAGCTAGAGCACTGCCCCACTGTCCAGCACCGGTCTCGGTAGTTAGTCGTTTAACGCCCTCCCTCTTGTTGTAATAGGCCTGGGCTACAGCGGTGTTGGGCTTGTGACTGCCGGCTGGGCTGACCCCTTCATACTTATAGTAAATCCTGGCTGGGGTCCCTAGAGCTTTCTCCAGGCGGTAAGCCCTTATTAAAGGGGTAGGCCGCCATAGTTTGTAGATCTCCTGCAATTCCTCGGGAATCTCAATCCACCTTTCTTTGCTGAACTCTTGTTCGTTCAGGGCCTCGGGGAAGAGGGGAGGTGGAAGGCGTGTCGGCTCCTTTGTCGCCGGATGCCGCAGCGGTGGCAAGGGCTTGGGCAGGTCAGCCTGAATGTTGTACCAGCGGGTGGGCATCTCTTTTTCAGTTAGGATAATCTTTGTATCCATTTGTCCTCCTTTCGATTTTCTATTCGATTATAGTTTCAAACCGGGTACCCTACATATTAACCTCCTTTTACGATAAGGCCTCTCTCAGACATTTAATAAAAGAGCAGGCATTTTTAAGTGATTTGTCCTCGTCGAGCAGCTGTATAATGCGGCTGCCCACAATAACGCCATCAGCTACCTCGGCTACTCTTCGGGCTTGCTCGGGGGTGGAGACTCCAAAGCCAACACAAAGAGGCTTGTCAGTCCGTTTTCTCACACTGCCTACGAAGCTTTCCAGTTCCTCAGGGAGTTTATCCCTGGTGCCAGTGACACCGGTCAGCGAAACCAAGTAGATGAAGCCGCTGGACCTGCTGGTCACTAGCTTAATGCGTTCTTGGGTGCTAGCCGGGCTGAGAAGATAAACAAGGTCGAGCCCGTGCCTTTCGGTCGATTTTTCCAGTTCTTTTCCTTCCTCGGGCGGGAGGTCAGGTATGATCAACCCGTCAATCCCCACCTCGGCACACTTGGAACAGAATTGCCCCAGCCCGAACTTGAGCACAGGGTTATAGTAAGTCATAAACACGAGAGGGGTTTGTACTCGCCGCCTTAGCTCCTTCGCCACTTCAAAGCAGACCTTGGGGGTAACTCCTTGCCTGAGCGCTTCATAGCTTGCCCGCTGGATAGTAGCTCCGTCAGCCAGTGGGTCGGAAAAGGGAATGCCGAGCTCGATGATATCGCATCCGGCGCTGGCGAAAAGAGGCACTGCCTTCAAGGTTGTTTCCACAGTGGGATAACCTACTGTGACGTAGGGAATGAGAGCAGTGTGCCTTGACTGGGCAAAAACTGAAGAAATACGACTCAAAGCGTCACCCCCAATGCTTTGACTACAATATCCATGTCCTTATCGCCGTGCCCACTCAGGTTGACGACAATAATTTGCTCTTTGTCCAGAGAGCCTGCCATTTTGGCCGCGTAGGATATGGCGTGGGCTGGTTCGAGGGCTGGAATAATACCCTCAGTCTGGCAGAGAAGCTGGAAAGCTTTCAGCGCCTCTTTGTCATTTACTGCCACATAGGTGGCGCGGCCAATACTCTTGTAGTAGCTATGCTCGGGGCCTACTCCGGGGTAATCCAAGCCGGCGGCAATGCTGTGAGTTCCGAGAATCTGGCCGGCATCATCCTGAAGGACATAAGATTTCGCGCCATGCAAAACCCCGACTGTACCGGCAGCCAGGGTGGCGGCGTGTTTCCCTGTCCTGATTCCCCTTCCGGCTGCTTCTACGCCGATAAGCTTGACGTCTTTATCATTCACAAAGGGGTGGAAAATACCGATGGAATTGCTGCCTCCGCCTACACAGGCGATGATGTAGTCAGGCAAGCGGCCACACTGAGCTAAGATCTGTTCCCTGGCTTCTTTGCCTATGACCGATTGAAAGTCGCGCACCATTACCGGATAGGGATGAGGACCTACAACTGACCCCAGAAGGTAATAGGTATTTTTTACGTTAGTCACCCAATCTCTAATTGCCTCATTGATGGCATCTTTCAACGTTTTCGTGCCCGAGGAAACAGGGCGTAGCTCGGTCCCCAGCAGTTTCATGCGGAAGACATTGAGGGCTTGACGCTGAATATCCTCCTCGCCCATATAGACAACACAATCCAGCCCCAACTTGGCACATATGGTGGCAGCGGCTACGCCATGCTGTCCAGCGCCAGTCTCAGCGATAACCCTTTGTTTTTTCATTCTCCTGACCAGGAGACCTTGCCCCAGAGCATTGTTTATCTTATGGGCTCCAGTATGAAGGAGGTCTTCCCTTTTAAGGAAGATTTGCGCCCCGCCGCAATGTTTGGTTAGCCTTTCCGCGAAACAAAGCGGCGTCGGCCTTCCTGAATAGTCACGAGACAGCGAATCGAATTCAGCCCAGAAGAACGGGTCGCGTTTTGCTTCTTCGTAGGCTGTTTCTAGTTCGTCTAAAGCCGGCATGAGGGTTTCGGGCACAAACCTGCCACCGAACTGTCCGAAATAGCCACGGGAATCGGGTAGCTGCTTATCTTCTTTCATCGGCTTTCCTCACTGCTCCAATGAATGCTTCTATTTTAGAGGTGTCTTTGACTCCTCCCGTCTCTACCCCGGAGGAGACATCCACTCCCCAGGGTGCCACTCTCTTGATCAGCCTGGTCACATTCTTTGGGTCGAGCCCACCGGCAATAATGACCGGAAATCCCTTAGCAACCTTTTGAACGAGGTTCCAGTTGAAGCTTTCTCCTGTTCCTCCATATTTGCCTTCAACCCGGGAGTCAAGAAGGGTGATGAACCCTTGTGCGGGAAGTAATCTACTTCCACTAGACAAGTCGGCATTGAGTTCCTCGGGGGATTGCCGGTCTATTCGAATTGCCTTGATAACTGGCCTAACAACCTTGCGGCAATACTCCCAGGATTCATCGCCACTTAGCTGGACCCAATCTAGAGCGCAGAAATCGGCGAGCTCGTTTACCTGGGAACTCGGTGCATTGACAAAGACGCCGACCACTTTTGTGGCATCGCTGCTTTTCTTGACGGCACTGGCTATCTCACGTGCCAGGGCAGGACTCACCTGTCGTTGGCTGGGAGCGAACACTAACCCGATGAAATCGGCACCAGCTTGAACCGCTGCCAAAGCATGGGTCTTATCTCTAATCCCGCAAATCTTGATACGAGTCATAACAGATTAAACTCCAAATTCTAATTCCTAAACTCTAAACAAATTCGAAATCTAAACATCCCAAATTCAAAACCTTCTTGTTTCCGTCATTAGGATTTTGGACTTCGATATTGTTTAGCATTTCGTATATAGTTCTTAGGACTCTCCCTCATTACTTATTTGCCTATCAATTCCTTCATCTTAGCCCGGACATCACCGGCGGTAACCAGAGCCTCACCAACAAGTACCGCGTCGACTCCCCATTTCCTCAGCTTTTCCATATCCTTCCTGCTTCTAATGCCGCTCTCGCTAACTACGATTTTCCCTTTAGGGACAAGCGGTCGTAAGCGGCGGGTGGTATTGATATCAACGGTAAAAGTGTTGAGGTCTCGATTGTTAATCCCAATGATTTCTGCTTCGCTGAGAACTGCTCTTTCCACTTCGTCTCCATTGTGCACTTCAACCAGGCACATTAGACCAAGGCTGTGACTCAGCGAGACGAGGTCGTTAAGCTGTCCCTGGCTTAGAATGGCTGTGATCAGCAATAGAGCATCAGCGCCATAGGCACGGGACTCATATACCTGGTAAGGGTCGAAGATGAAATCCTTTCTCAGCAATGGAAGCGCAACCACTTCTTTGATTGCTGCCAGATGTTCGTTGCTGCCCATAAAACAATTTGCCTCAGTGAGCACTGAAATAGCAGCAGCACCACCTTCTGCATAGGTCCGGGCTAATTTGGTGGGCTTGAAGTTGGGACTTAGCACCCCCCGTGATGGAGAGGCTTGCTTCACCTCGGCAATCAATCGAATGTGGTCGCCCTTGAGAGCCGGGGCGAGGTCAAGCGCCGGCTTCTGGCGGGCAATGAGCTCCTGCAAATAAGTTATGGGGGCTACCTTCTTTCCTTGCTCCACCTCTTCCCTTTTTTTGGCAATGATTTTATCCAACATTTTCTTTGTCCAGCCAAATACTGACTACTGACTTCTGGCTACTACTTACTACCTACTCCTTGCTCAAGCTCCGGCTCAACTTTATTAGCCCGTCCAGTTTGTCCAGGGCTTGTCCGCTGTCGATCGTCTTTTCAGCGATACAGACGCCTTCTTTGAGGTCTGATGCCTTGTTGCCAGCCACCAGTGCCGCAGCAGCATTCATGATAACTATGTTCCGCCTGACTCCTACCTCTCCACCTAATATGCCGCGCAGTATCCTGGCATTTTGCCGGGCTGTTCCTCCCCTTATTTGTGTCGCGCTGGCTTTCATAAACCCCAAATCCTCAGGGAGAACTTCATAAGGTGGTGATGCTCGATGTTGATTGATATCCCATACCAGAGATTTCCCACTGATGGAAATTTCATCCATGCCATCTATGCCGTGTACCACCAGTGAATGCTCTGTGCCCAGGCGGTGGAGAACGGAGGCGATCTTCTCTCCCAGTTCCTTAGAAGGAACACCGATGACCTGAAACTTGGCTCTGGCGGGATTAGTAAGGGGGCCGAGAATATTGAACACAGTGCGAATTCCGATTTCGCGTCGGGGGACAGCGGCGTATTTCATTGCCGGGTGGAAGTTGGGAGCGAACATGAATCCAATGCCAACTGTTTCAACGCATTGAGCGACAGCCTCAGCCCCGAGCTCAATCTTAACCCCCAGTGCCTCCAGGACATCGGCGCTACCACAGTGGCTGGACATTGCCCGGTTACCATGCTTGGCTACTTTGATTCCTGCGCCGGCGACAATGAAGGCGGCCGTTGTGGAGATATTAAAACTGGAGGAGCCATCGCCTCCTGTCCCGCAAGTGTCAACCACTGGTGAAGTAACTCCAACCGGTGTTGCCCTGGCCTGCATGACGGTGGCTAGGCCGGCAATCTCGTCTACCGTCTCTCCTTTGATGCGCAGAGCGGTGACAAAAGAAGCAACCTGGGCTGGCGTGGCTTCGCCAATCATTATCTCATCCATTACAGATGCCGCTTGCTCAAAGGTCAGCGAGCGACCGTTGACCACGGTTTCAATGGCTTCTTTAATCACTGCTGTGCTCCTTGCTTCTGAAAATTGTTCAACAAGTATTTCCTCTCATCACTCTTAATTACTCAGGGCGAAACCGAACGCGTAAAAGCATATTGATCAGCCTCTGCTTGGTCAATAGCAGAAAGCAATGCCTGAGCTTTGTTCAAGCTTTCCTGGTATTCTCGCTCAGGGATACTATCGGCGACAATGCCAGCGCCCGCCTGGATATAAGCAATGTTATTTTTGATAATAATGGTACGTATGGTGATAGCAGTATCCAGGTTGCCTGAGAAGTCGAAGTAGCCCACTGCGCCGGCATAAGGTCCCCTTTTCTCTCTTTCCAGTTCGGCAATGATCTCCATGGCCCGAATCTTAGGGGCGCCGGAAACAGTACCGGCGGGAAAGCAGGAGCGGAGAGCGTCAAACTGGGAAAGTCCGGCCCTGAGCTTACCCTGAACATGTGATACCAGATGCATAACATGGGAATAGCGTTCCACATCCATAAGCTGAGTTAGCTCTACTGTGCCTGGCTCGCTAATTCTCCCGATGTCATTACGCCCCAGATCAACGAGCATGATATGCTCAGCACGCTCTTTTTCATCGTTCTTGAGTTCTTCTTCCAGAGCCAGGTCTTCAGCAGCATCCTTACCGCGACGGCGAGTGCCGGCAATAGGATGGGTGGATACTGTGCCATCTTCAACTCGCACCAGGAGCTCGGGGGAGGCTCCGGCGATATAGAAATCACCCAGGTGGAGGTAGTACATGTAGGGAGAAGGGTTGATAGAACGCAACGCCCGGTATATAGCGAAGGGACTAGCACTAGTGCGCCTTGCCAAGCGTTGCGATAAGACAGCCTGAATTATGTCGCCGGCATAAATATAGTCTCTGGCTTTAGATACCATAGCTTCGAACTCTGCCGGACTAAGATTTGATGACACTTCAGACTTAGCTGGCGGCACACTCTTAAGGACCTCGGAACGCATCGGCTGTTCTAGTCTGTTTACCAGGTCGTCAATTTTGCAGGTTGCTTCTCGATATGCTGTGTCCACATCGCCATCCCCCAGGTGGGCGTGAGAGACAACCTTGATCTTGTGCGTAACATGGTCGAAAACAAGCAAGGTGTCTGCCAACATCAAGACAGACTCTGGGAGTCGTTGAGGGTCTTGGACAGGACAGGGCAGTCTCTCAAAGTGGCGGGCAACCTCGTAGCTCAAGTAGCCAACCATGCCGCCGTGAAATCTGGGAAGTCCGGCAATGAACACAGGACGAAGTCGAGCTAATTCCCTTTCCGCCAGATTCAGCGGGTCAACGGGGTTCTCATCTCCTGTCCTCAAGACAAGAAGAGGCTCGGTGCCAATGAAACTATAGCGAGCTAGTCGCTCACCGCCTTCGACACTTTCCAACAGGAAGGAGTAATTGCCGCGGGCTATCTTGAGGTAAGCGGATACCGGCGTCTCCAGGTCAGCCTGAATGTCACGGCAAACCGGTACCAAATTGCCGTACTGTCTAAGTCGGCGCGCCTCTTCCAGTGTTGGGTAATACATATCACCTCGCAACAATCACAATAAAAAAGCCTCTCGCCAAGGGGCGAGAGGCTTAACCTTCGCGGTGCCACCCTTTTTCGGCCGTTTCGGCCATCTCTTTTCAGGTACAGCCTAATGTGGCGATACCCTGGACTGTGATAACGCTGTCCCTGCGGCAAAGCCTACTCGACGTTAACCTTTCGGTTTGCGGCTCCCAGGTCCATTCCAGCCTTGCGCAAGTGTCGGCTCACACCTTCCCCGACTCTCTGAACTCCGCCTCAGGCTGTACTAGTCCTGTTCTCAGCCTTTTCCCATATTCAGTTATTTGCAATATAAATCCTGCCCCTTAGTTTGTCAATAGCGTGTGACCGTTCAAGATGCTCGGGCATGAGACCCGGCGGGCACTTTAGGTGAGATGACCGTACATCGCTCAATCCCTTTTCTCTGCCTTGGCTAGCACAAATTCGAAATTGAAACTGGCTCAACTCCGTCACACTGACCTCACTACCCAAGTAGCCGCTCGCGCATGAGCCGCGGGGGGAGCGAGCCACAGGAGAGCACCGCATCATGGACTTGCTTCAACGATGCCTGAGGGTGCCTCTTCTTGTACTCCCCGATGAGCTTGAGGATCTCCAGCTTCCCGATAAGGTAGCTCATGGGCTGTGTTGGAGTTCCGGTGTAACGTCGCACCTCGGCCCGTGCGTTGCTCGGCTCCAGGCCGCACCTGTCTACCAGAAAATCAATTCCTTCCTGCACGGTCATATTCTTTGTATGGAGAGAGACGTCCAGAATGATGCGAGCCGCTCGCCAGAGCTGATCGGAAAGCCGCCCCAGCCGCTGCAAGGGCTGGTCGATATAGCCCAGTTGCTCCATCAATTCTTCACAGTAGAAGGCCCAGCCTTCTATGAACAGAGTCGAGATGAAGGCTCCCAGTTTGCGTGGGAGTGAGCCAACCGTGTTGGCGTAGACAAGCTGGAGATGATGCCCCGGATAAGCTTCATGCAGTGCGGTCACCGGCAGTTTGCCATAGTAATGTCCTTTGAGCTTCTCCTCCTGTTCCTGTTCGGAACTCTGGGGATCCACGGGTGTTACCAGAAAGACCCCCTGCTGTATCTTTTCCAGCGGCCCCGGCATCATGTAGGCCGCATAGGGGATGATTCCTCGCAGGTAAGGCGGTGTTGGCTCGATTTTCAAGGACTCGCCCTTCGGTATGGTCACGATGTCCCGCCTGGCTACAAATTCCCTTGCCCTGGCCATCTCGCGACGGTACACATCCAGCAGTTGATCGGCTTTGGGGTGATCCGCTTTGGCTATCTCCAGGAGTTCTCTGGCTGTCTTCTGACGGTCGATCCGCTGGGCCAGCTCCGCCATCGCTTTGTCCGTTTCCTCAAACAGCCTCCAGCCTATTTTCCAGAGTTCCTCGGCGTTGTAATCGAGCATATGGTTCTCGTGGACCAGTTCCTCAAACAATTCCTTTCCCGCAGCGAAATCGCCCCGTGCCTTTGTTGCCACCTCCCCCTTCAGGAAGCGGGCATAATCCTCAAATGCCCTGGCCGCACTCTGGCTCGCCGCATTGAGGTCCGTCGTCAGCTTGGGCACCTGCTGAGCCAGGGCCGGAATGAGCACGGTGAAGAGCGCCAACCCCTGTTGAGAGCTCTCCAGCGCCACCTCGTTCCATACGGGAGGAACTTCCCGTGGTCGTATGTTGTCCTTTCCATGGGCCAGTACCTCAGGTATCGCCCGTAGCCTGCCCAGAACCTTCTCCAGACGCTCTTCCAGTGGGGCAAACTCCTTAATCAGCAACAGGAAGACCCCGCCCATGCACTCATCGGAATATGTGCCGGG
>JALHUO010000150.1 GCA_022866545.1 Dehalococcoidia bacterium
ACGTCGCCAACCAGATTAGATCCCATCAAAGAGACACGTGTCAGGAGAAATCAAAGCCCAGATCACTTCTCATATGTGCCAATACGGCATTGCGCCTGGGGTATTCCGGGACATAATACCTGATTTGGAGCAGGCCTGACCGGTATGGTGTCCCCGAAAGGCCTGACTTTGTTTCTCGGGGCCGCACGAAACGGATTATGACCAATGCTCAGAGAAACTTGTTAGCTTCTTTTTAAGGAGAGGAAGACCTTATATCCCACGAAGAGAAGAACAGCCAGGGTGGCAGCAATGCCGGCAAATCTCAGTATGTTGTCCAGGTCATAAGGTGTAAGTGCGAATATCATCGTCCCGATGCCGCCTAAAATCAAGCCGGCCCCGAAGATATCCAATCTGCGCCGAATGAAGGTGCCCACAACAGCAAATGCCGCCCCCAGAGGCAAGACAATGAAGAAAGAGTCCGGGTATTGGGGAGCAGGATAGAAAGTTTCGACGCCCACGATGACAAGGAAGATAAGCGCAACTGCTATAGCCACAACGTAGAGACCTTTAAGAAAAATCATCTATTCACTCCTTCGAGGGTTGCCCAACCGTGTTCTTCTCCACATCTCAGGTCATCCTTCTGTCAATGTCCGTTTATTCTTGTCCCCTCTTGATTCAATTATATCTCTAACTACCCCGCAATGGAAGCTTCGAGCAGGTGCTCCTGTGAGGTATTTGACAAAGACTATGATTTATGCTAAACTTATACTTTAATCACGATGAGAGGCCATCCCAAGGGGTTCGTCCCGCGGTAATGCCTCTCTCTTTGTTTTTGAGCACTGGTATACTCCAACCTCTTTCTAAAAAAGTCTAGGCAGGCGCGATGTCCTCCGGCTGCGAGCAGATGCTCCTGTTAAAAATGCTGGCAAAACAAGGTATAATAGCTAAAGGCGAGGCGAAGCCAAAAAGCAGGAGATGGACTTCGGGAACGATGAAAGACACTAATAAACTGGTGCAAGATTACGTGGCCTCTATTCCCTTTGACCGACTGTACAGCCAAAACTTCAAAAAGTAGCAAAGGTGTGACGCTTTGACAAAGAAGCAGCCCATATTCTACGGATGGTGGATAGTCGTGGGGCTGTTTGTGATAGATGCGGTTGCGTCTCTGGGGAGATACAACCTGGCTGCTTTCCTTCCATTCATGATGTCCGAACTGGGCTGGGCACGAGAGACAATAAGCTTAGCCCAGAGTCTTGCCATATGGCTGTACGCCTTGTTTGTCCTGCTCTCCGGCGCCCTGGTTGATAGAATCGGAAGCCGGAAGACTTTCTTAATCGGTGGCGTTATTAGCGTCTTAGGCTGGGTCCTGTTCTCCACCGCGCAATCACCCTGGCAACTATATTTATATTACGGATTGCTCCTGTCACTGGCAGTTGGCATGACTCATTACGTCCCCGTCATGGCGACAACCCGCAAGTGGTTCAGAAAGCGAGCGGGAGTGGTAGCCGGCATTGCCGGCAGCGCCTGGG
>JALHUO010000151.1 GCA_022866545.1 Dehalococcoidia bacterium
GATCAGAAGTATCGATTGCTCAATTCGTTCAACAGGGATCAAGGAAGCCGTTTTCAACATTTTTCTATTCCTTTGAGAAATGACAAGAAAGGGGGGAAACGTTGTTGAATTCTTTCACTTATTTTCCCTTCCACAAATCTCATCCTCCCTCACCTTTCAATTGTTCCGGAGCATGCCAAATGCGGATTGCGGAATTGTCAACCCAGTTAAAACTCATTCTATTCGACCTATTCCCACTGCCTACCGCATAGCGTAAATACTCAACCCTTCTTTCTGGGCAGCTTTCAAATCTTCAAGAGATGCAATTGCTGGCGTATTCAAGAACCCCACGTTGAAGGAGCGCTACGCTTGAGGAGCATCACGCCAAGGGCGTGATTTGAGGAGTGCTGCGCTTAAGGTTAATAGAGTTCTGTTGACTGAAGTAATTTTCTGATCCCCTTAGTTTAATTTTTTCTTTTGACCCTATAAATAGATTGAGGCTCAGCAACCATGGGTAATGAAAATGTTTGATGCTTTTTATGCTGAATTTCGACACGAATGGTTGCTCCAAGAACTTCAGCGACGCGGCGCAACATGCTTAAGGAATGCCCCTCATAGGAAGGTGACTCAAGGCGGCTGATTTGCTGTTGAGATGTCCCAACCCTTTTGGCCAGTTCTTTCTGTGACAACCCTGACTTTTTACGGAGAGAGGCCAGTTGAATGGCTATGTCCCAAGCTTCGCCAGCCTTTCTGAATTTCTCAGCAAAATCCGGACTTTTTAGCTGTTCCACAAGATATAGATCAAAATTAGTTTTTTTCTTCATCATGGTCCCCTTGACCACCAATCCTTTTTTCTTTCCAGAGCAACTTTAATGTCTTGCTCGGAAATTCTTTGGGCTTTGCTCCGGATCCCATGGACTCCAATAATCCTTTGCTCCTTTGCGAAAAAATAAAGCACCCTGGTGTTGAGTTTACCCAGATGTCGGAGTTCAAATAGATCCTCACCAATAGGCTTTGATAGAGGGAGTTTGTGATACTGTCTGTTCCGTAACTTAGCAAGCCCAGCCATAACAATTGCGAAATCGTCGGGATCTGATTCCTTGAGCCTATCCAGAAATTCTCGCACAGGACATCTCCCCGATTGGGTTTCATAAAATTCTACAGTAAATTCCATCTTAAGTCAACATCAAATTTGATGTACACCAAAAGGTGTCAGACCTTGAAAGATGAATTAGTATTCTAATCGCCCTCACCTTCTAATTGTTCTGGGGTGCGCTCTTCAAGCCATAGCCTACATACTGCATTGTGGAAGGCGCCTGCCTGCGGTAGGCAGGCATAGAGCATAGCGTAATTCCTTGATTGTAAGGTGTAAAGCGCAAGTCGTAAGGTGAAATCTTTAATTGATCTCTAAAGAGCTTTTTTACAACATTACCCTCTCTTTTCCGGTCCTTAAATCCCCCCTCGCCCCCCTTTGCTAAAGGAGGGTAAGGATAGGATCTTTGCTAAAGGGGATTAAATAGAGCCCCTTACTAACATCCTAATACAATTAAGAGATTTATTTATTATCACCTTTATTATCACGTTTATCAGTTATTATTGCCTTTTAATAGGATCATAATGCTATTTCGTGACCCAATTAATCGCTCCATGATCCTATTCGTTCCCATTCGGCGTCTCGCCCCTTTCCGAGACATC